>JBIIFR010000003.1:0-15859 GCA_044237215.1 Gaiellales bacterium | reverse complement strand
TCTGGCCGAGGGGCGTCTGGTCAACCTCACGGCCGCCGAGGGGCACCCGGCCTCCGTGATGGACATGAGCTTCGCGAATCAGGCGCTCTCCGCCGAGTACGCGATTCGCCACGCTGACACGCTCGAGAATCGGGTGTACGTGGTGCCGACGGAGATCGACGAGGAGATCGCGCGCCTCAAGCTGGCCGCGATGGGCATTGCCATCGACGAGCTCAGCGACGAGCAGCGCCGGTACCTCGGCAGTTGGACCGAGGGGACCTAGCGGCGCGCACGTGGAGCTCGCTCCCGCCGACATCATCCGGCTCGAGCCCGACGCCGTCGTCGTGCTCGACCAGACGCTGCTGCCGCAGCTGCGCGCCGAGCGGCGGTGCGTCTCGGTGCCGGAGCTGATCGATGCCATCCGCGTCCTCGCGATCCGCGGCGCACCGGCGCTCGGCGTCGCCGGCGCGATGGGGGTGGCGCTGGCTGCCGCGCAGGCGCCGGCGGAGCCGGCGGCATTCCGGCGAGCGGTCACGACCGCGGCGGCGATGCTCGCGGCAGCCCGGCCGACGGCGGTGAACCTCGCCGTCGGCGTCCAGTACGCGCTCACCGCGGCACACGGCAGCTGGGAGCAGCCGGAGCAGGCGCGTCGCGACCTCGCCGCCGCCGCGCGTGCCTTCCATGCCGCCGAGGTGGAGCGTTGCCGCCGGATCGGCGCGCACGGCGCGGCGCTCTTCGACGACGGTGCCCGCATCTGCACGATCTGCAATGCGGGTGCGCTCGCGACCGGCGGCTACGGGACGGCACTCGGCGTGATCCGCAGCCTGCACGAGGCCGGTCGCGCGCCCAGCGTCTGGGTCCCGGAGACCCGTCCGCTGCTGCAGGGCGCGCGACTCACGGCCTGGGAGTTGGGGCAGGCGGGCATTCCCCATCGCGTGCTCCCTGACGGCGCCGTGGCGAGCCGCTTCGCGCTCGGCGAGATCGACGGTGTCGTGGTCGGGGCGGATCGCATCGCGGCCAACGGGGATACCGCCAACAAGATCGGTACCTACGCGCTGGCGGTGCTCGCGCACCACCACGGCGTGCCCTTCCACGTCGCCGCGCCCCGTACGACGATCGACCCGGCGACCCCCGATGGCGCGGCGATCCCCATCGAGGAGCGGGCTCCCGGCGAGCTCGGCGTGACGGTACCGGCCGACAGCCCGGTCGCGAATCCGGCCTTCGACGTGACACCCGCGGCGCTGATCGACTCGATCATCACCGAGGACGGCGTGTTCCGCGGACCGTTCGCCTTCGACGCGTAGCGCGGCGCGCGGCGCGCGTGGGTGTCGCCCCTGCAGGCTGGGGCGATGGATCCTCTGCGCCTGCTCGCCGACCAACGCTGCGCCGTCTGCGCGGCGCGCGGCGTCCTCCTCTGCCGCGCCTGTCGCTCGCTGCTGCCGTGGCTGCGCGGTCCCTTCTGCCCGCGTTGCGGCGAGCCGGATCCCCACGGTCGCGTGCACTGCGAGCGCTGTACGCAGCTCGGCTCCGGCATCGCGACGGCGCGCTCGGCCCTCGCGCATCACGGGGCCGGCAGTAGCCTCGTGCGCGCCTGGAAGGACGCGGCTCGGAGCCCGGTGGCGGAGCTCGCCGCCACCTGCATCGTGGCGGCGGTGCCCCGGCCGGCCGCCGATCTGATCGTGCCGGTCCCGGCGGCACGGGAGCGGGCGGACTGGCGTGGCGTCGACGGTCCGCGTGCGCTGGCAATCCTGCTGGGCCGTGCCTGGCGGCTTCCGGTCGGGAGCGGGGGACTCGAGCGCGTGGATGCCCGACCGCAGCGGGGCCTGTCAGCGGCGCAGCGCCGGGTCAACGCCGCCCGGGCGGTCGTTGGCAGCGGCCAGATCGAGGGGCGCGCCGTCCTCGTGGACGACGTGCTCACCACCGGTGCGACGGTGCGGGCCGTCGCCCACCAGCTGCGGCGCGCCGGTGCTGAACGCGTTGACGTGGTCACCTTCGTCCGCGTTGCAACGATCCCGTAAAGACCCGCAGATGTGGTTGCATAACGACGGCAGAGGAGTAGGGTGGGGCCATCGTCAGACGAGGAGGTGTCCCGGTGGAAGTCAGGGTGCACGCACGAAACGTCGATGTCCCGCCCGAGGTCAGGGCAATGGCTGCGCGCAAGCTCGAGGCCGTTGCGCGGCTGTTGCCGCCTGATGCGACGGCGGACGTCGAGTTCTCCGAAGAGCGGAATCCGCGGATCAAGCAGCGGAATGTCGCCGAGATCACGATCATGGCGCGGGGGAAGGTCCTCCGCGCCCGGGCCGCAGGTACGGCCTTCAGTGACGCGATGGTGCACGCAGTGCGCAACGTCCGTCAGGAGGCCTCGGATCTCCATCACCGGCGGCGGGCTCACCCGCATCGAGGCCTGAAGGCCGCCTAGGGGCTCTCGCCCGATCCGATCGCAGGCGACGCCGTCGTCAGTCGAGGCCAAACGCCCCGGCTGACGGCGGCGTCCCTGCGTGCGGGGTCGGGGACCAGCTGGCGCTTCCCTCCGCGGCGGGCCTTGACCACCCGCGACTCGCCCGGCGCTACTCCTTGAGTCCGAGGCGGGCTCGGCACGCGGCGCGGACCGCCGGTACGGGCGACTCGGTGAACCATTCGATGGCCCCGGGCTCGGGTGCCGGCGACCGCAGCAGTGCGTCGAAGGCGGCCAGGGCGCGGCCCGCATCGTCCGCGGCGGCCCAGCGCTCGACCTCGTCGCGCCACTCGTGCCATTGGGTGGCCAGCTCGCGGCGCAGGTAGGCGGTACCGATCGCGCGCCAGGCGTCGCCGTCGAGGTCAGACTGCGCGTGCGCGAGAAAGCGGATCGCGCCGCGCGTACCGAGCTCGCGCAGCAGAGGGGCTGCCGCCTCGGCGGGGCAGCGAGCACCCTCGGATTCCGAGTGGGGCAGGCAGCGGTGCAGCACGGCGGCGCGGAGGTCCGGGTCGTCCTCGGCCACGAGTGCGAGCTCATGCGCGGCGTGCCAGAGCAGGATCGGCGCATCACGGTCGAGCAGCTCTTCGCCGATGGCACGCGCGACCTCGGCAAACGTGACGTCGTCGGACAGCGCGGCCACCGTCGTCTCTGCGACCCACTCGTCGGCCACCATCACCCGCGCGGTGCCGGGGGCCAGGGTCTCCGTCGCGTCGGCGAGCTGGCCGATCAGTCGCCGCAGGCTGTCGAGGTCGAGAATCGGGATGTCGCCGGTGGTCGCGCTGAAGGCGTCAGGATCGATCACCGTGCGGCCGAGCCACAGCGCGAAGGGCTCGGGATCGTCGTTGAGGATGGCGATCAGGGCGGCGGTGCCGCCGCGCGTGCCCAGCATCACGCGCTCGCCGGGGCGGAGAATCGCATCGAGGACGCTGTCTCCGGGGGCGAGCGTGACGACCGCCTCGAGCAGGGAGCGGCGCCCGGCGATCGCGGCGAGTGCATCTCCCGTCTCGGGGTCCAGCCGCAGCGCGTGCAGCAGCAGTTCGACCACGGCCGGCTCGGGTGCGTCCGCCGGGTAGGGCGGAAACAGGCGAATCAGCGCGCGCGCCGCGGTGCTATCGAGATCCTCGAGCTCGCGCCGCTGGCGGTCGATCCGGCGCCCTGCCTCGAGCGTGGTGACATCGCCCGCCAGCCACGCCTCCAGCAGCGGGGTGATGGGGGACACCGGAGCGCTGGGAGAGGGATCACCGGACACCCCCGCCAACGGTAGTGGGCGGCCGCATCTCAGGCGGCGCTCAGGCGGCGGATGGTAGGGTTCAAGCCATGGCGGACCTCTTCAACAAGCTCCTGCGCGTCGGCGAAGGTAAGCGTCTCAAGGAACTGCAGCGCATCGTCGTTGCAACGAACGCGCTGGCCGACGAGGCCGCGGCCCTCTCGGACGAGGGCCTGCGCGAGCGGTACGCCGAGCTGCGCACGCTCGTCCAGGCCGAGCTCGGCGAGCAGCCGACCAAGGAGCAGATCCAGAGCGTTCTGCTCGATTTCGAGGCCGAGTCCTACGCCCTGACGCGCGAGGCCGGTGCACGGGCCATGAGCATGCGCCACTTCGACGTCCAGATCATCGGTGGTGCCTGCCTGCACCGCGGCTGGATCGCGGAGATGCGCACCGGTGAGGGCAAGACGCTCGTGGCCACGCTGCCTGTCTGCCTCAACGCGCTCGCCCAGCAGGGCATGCACCTCGTCACCGTCAATGACTACCTCGCCCGGCGCGACGCCGAGTGGATGCTGCCGATCTACGAGATGCTCGGCGTCTCGGTGGGCATCATCCAGGCCGGCATGGAGCCGGATATTCGCCGCGCCCAGTACGCGGCCGACGTCACCTACGGCACCAACTCGGAGTTCGGCTTCGACTACCTGCGCGACAATCTCGCCGTCGAGCTTGAGCACTGCGTCCAGCGCGGCCACGCGTATGCCGTGGTGGACGAGGTTGACTCGATCCTGATCGACGAGGCGCGTACGCCACTGATCATCTCCGGCCAGCCCGAGGAGGCGCCGGAGACGTACTACGCCTTCGCGAAGATCGCCAAGTCGATGCGCGTGCCCGACGACTACGAGGTCGACGAGAAGCGCAAGACGGTCGCTCCCACCGAGGACGGCGTGCACAAGTTCGAGCAGGCGCTCGGCATCGAGAACCTCTACGCGCCCGGCAATGGCCAGATGGTCAACCATCTGGTCCAGTCGCTGAAGGCCGAGTCGCTGTTCAAGCGCGACATCGATTACGTCGTGATCGACGGCGAGGTCAAGATCGTCGACGAGTTCACCGGCCGCATCATGGAGGGGCGCCGCTGGAGCGAGGGGCTCCATCAGGCGATCGAGGCCAAGGAGGGCGTCCGTATCGAGGCAGAGAACATCACCGTCGCCACGGTCACCATCCAGAACTACTTCCGCATGTACGACAAGCTCGCCGGCATGACCGGCACGGCCGCGACGGAGGCGAACGAGTTCGCCGAGATCTACAACCTCGAGGTCGTCTCGATCCCGACCAATCGCGCCAGCACGCGGCTCGATCGCGAGGATCTGATCTTCAAGACGAAGGGCGAGAAGTTCGACGCTGTCGCAGCGGATATCGCCGAGCGCCATACCTCTGGCCAGCCGGTGCTGGTCGGCACGATCGACATCGAGACGTCCGAGCATCTCAGCGCGCTCCTCAAGCGCCAGGGCATTCCGCACGACGTGTTGAACGCCAAGGAGCACGAGCGCGAGGGCGAGATCATCGTCAATGCCGGCCAGCGGGGCGCCGTCGTGATCGCGACCAACATGGCCGGTCGCGGCGTCGACATCAAGCTCGGCGAGGGCGTGCCTGATCTGGGCGGCCTCTACGTGCTCGGCACGGAGCGTCACGAGTCCCGCCGGATCGACAATCAGCTGCGCGGCCGTTCCGGACGTCAGGGCGATCCGGGTGAGACGCGCTTCTACCTGTCCGCCGAGGACGAGGTCGTGCGCCTGTTCGCCGGCGACCGCATCTACAACATCCTCGACAAGCTGGGCCCGCCAGAGGGTGAGCCGATCGAGCACAAGCTGCTCTCGCGCCAGATCGAGGGCGCGCAGCGCCGCGTCGAGGAGCACAACTTCGAGATCCGCAAGAACGTCCTCAAGTACGACGACGTGCTGAACAAGCAGCGCGAGGTCGTCTACGAGCAGCGCCGTGAGGTGCTCGAGGGCGCGGACATCTCCGACCTGGTGCGCGAGTGGGTCGACGAGACGGTCGAGGGCGTCGTGGAGCTGCACACGCAAGGCGACAGCGAGCAGGAGTGGGACATCGACGGCATGCTCGTCGGTCTCCGCTCCGTCTACCCGGTGTCCTTCACGTCCGCCGACCTTGGCCCCGCCGACGAGATCGATCCCGAGGCGCTGATCGACCGCGTTGTTGCCGATGCGGCGACCGCCTACGAGCGCAAGGAGACGGTGGTCGAGCAGATCGACCCCGAGCTGATGCGGCGGGCCGAACGCTTCTACCTGCTGCAGACGATCGACACTCGCTGGCGCGAGCACCTCGACAACATGGACTACCTACGCGACGGCATCCACCTGCGCGGCCTCGCGCAGAAGGATCCGGTCGTCGAGTACCGGACCGAGGGTCACAAGATGTTCGGCGAGATGATGACCGAGGTGCAGCAGGAGGTCGTCGCGGGCCTGTTCCAGTTCGTGATCGAGGTCGACGGCCCCGACGGGCGATCGGTGATCGACCCGTTCCAGCTCGAGGAGGATCTCGACTCGCTGGTTGCGCAGCATGAGGACGTGCGGCCCTTCGGTAGCGCCGAGTCGCTGCCGCAGGCCGTGCCAGAGGGGTTGGCACCCCCGCGTCAGGACTCCGCCTGGTCGCGTTCGACGGAGTGGGGCGGTACGCCGACCTCTACGCCGCTGCCGCCGGCCGAGGATGATCGCTCCTCCAGCACGATGCGCGGGCAGGCGCCCGGTGCGGCTGGTCGGCAGAAGAAGAAGACTGCCAAGCGGAAGCGTCGTGGCTGAGGCCGCCGCCGTGCTGACGGTCGACGAGTTGCCGGCCGCCGTCGAGGAGCTCAAGGCCCGCCTCGTGTGGGTCCGGGAGTATCTTTGACCCCGCTCAACTGACCGCGCGGGTTGACGAGCTGGACGGGCAGATCGCCACGCCCGGCTTCTGGGATGATCAGGACCGGGCCGTCAAGGTCTCGGCCGAGCGCACGCGCGCTGCGCGCAAGCTCGAGTTGTACGAGGCGCTCAACACCGACGTCGCCGACGCCGGCGACCTCGTCGCCATGCTCGGCGACGCGCCGGAGCTGGCGGAGGAGGTCACCGCCCAGGTGGTCGGGCTCGGCGACCGGATCGACGAGCTGGAGGAGGGCGCGCTGTTCTCCGGCGAGTACGACGCGGGTCCCGCGGTCGTCACGATCAGCGCGGGCGCCGGTGGCACCGACTCGATGGACTGGACCGAGATGCTCCTGCGCATGTACCTGCGCTGGGCCGAGCGCCGCGGCTTCAAGACCGAGCTGCTCGAGGCCTCGCCGGGCGAAGAGGCGGGTCTCAAGTCCGTCTCTGTGCTGATCGAGGGCGAGAACGCCTACGGCATCATGGGCGCCGAGAAGGGCGTCCATCGCCTCGTCCGCCTGTCGCCGTTCGACTCCGCGCACCGCCGCCACACCGCCTTCGCCCGCGTGGATGTCACCCCGTGGGTCGACGAGGACGTCGACGTGGAGATCGATGAGGGCGACCTCCGTATCGACACGTACCGCGCCTCCGGTGCGGGGGGCCAGCACGTCAACAAGACGGACTCGGCCGTGCGCATCACGCACCTGCCGACCGGGATCGTTGTGCAGTGTCAGAACGAGCGCTCGCAGACGTCCAATAAGCAGACCGCGATGCGCGTCCTCAAGAGTCGCCTGATCGAGCTCCAGCTGAAGCAGCGAGAGGAGGAGTTGGCCAAGGCGCGGGGAACCTCGCAGGACAACTCCTTTGGCAGTCAGATCCGCAGTTACGTCCTGCATCCGTACACGATGGTCAATGACCATCGCACCAACCGGAAGGACGGCAACGTGCAGGCGATCCTCGATGGCGAACTCGACCCTTTCATCCGCGATTTCCTCCTCCGCCGCACCGCTGCGGATGGCGACGCCGTTGCCGAACCGTGATCGTCTGAGCGCGGATACGGCTGGTAGGGTGAGTGCGAGAGGATGCTGAAGCGAGACACCCCATCGGATGCCCTGCGCAGCCCCCACGACGTCGCTGATCCCGGACCGGTGAGCATCGCGTCGACCGAGCTGCGGAGTGAGCCCGAACTCGAGCGCGAGGCCGAAGAGCGCCGCCGCCGCCGCGCCGAGGCGCTGTCCGAGCTGGCCGGCGAGACGAGCGAGTTCCGCCGCCCGTTCGCGCCGCGTCAGGAGGCGATGATCCTGCTCGAGGACGTCACCAAGGTCTATCCGGGCGACGTCGTCGGTCTTCGCGACGTCACCCTTCAGATCGACAAGGGCGAGTGGGTCTTCCTCGTCGGGCCGTCCGGCTCCGGCAAGTCCACGTTCATCAAGCTCCTGCTGAAGGAGATCGACGCCACCAGCGGCAACGTGCAGGTTGGCGGGCGCTCCCTGCGCACCCTCAAGCGCTCGCAGGTGCCGAAGCTGCGCCGCAACATTGGCTGCGTGTTCCAGGACTTCAAGCTCCTACCGACGCGAACCGTCTACGAGAACGTCTCCTACGCCCTCGAGGTGCAGGGCCAGCGGCGGGAGATCATCGAGCGCAAGGTCCCCGAGATCATCGGCCTGGTCGGCCTGGCCGACAAGATCGACAAGCTCCCGCACGAGCTGTCGGGCGGACAGCAGCAGCGCGTCTCGATTGCACGCGCCTTCGTCAACCACCCACCGCTCCTGATCTGTGACGAGCCGACGGGCAACCTCGATCCGGAGACGTCGATCGGCATCATGCAGTTGCTGTACCGCATCAACCGCGCCGGGACGACGATCCTGATGGCCACGCACGATCGCGAGATGGTCGACAAGATGCGCCGCCGCGTGATCGCCCTCGAGGAGGGCCGCGTGGCGCGCGACGATCGGCGCGGCGGCTACGTCGAGGAGGAAGAGGCGTAGTGGAGACGCGGTGGAAGTTCTTCGTGGTTGAGGCGCTGAAGTCGCTGCGCGGCAACTTCGCGACGACGATCGCGGCCGTGGTAACGGTGCTCGTCGTGATGTTCATCGCCGGCATCGGTATCGCGCTCGGCTCCTACGTCTACAACTACTCCAACAAGGTCCGCGACGACGTCACGATCCGCGCCTACCTCAAGGACGCGGCCACGCCGCGCCAGATCGCGGAGATCCAGCGGACGATCACGGAGACGCCCGGCGTCGCCGAGGGTTCGCTGCAGTTCGTCTCTAAGGACGACGCGATTCTGCGCCTTCAGAAGCAGCTCGGTGAGGACTCCGAGCTGCTCAAGCTGACGCTGGGCAACCCGCTGCCGGCCTCCTTCGAGTTCAAGGCTGATAATCCCGATCAGACGGCGGCGGTCGCTGCGGCGATCGCCGGGCTGCCAGGGCTGGATCCACCGCAGGCAGGGCTGCCGAACCCGGACTACGGAGCGGGCAAGGCCGACCGCGTGCTGAAGACCGCGGGCACGATCACGCTCGTGCTGCTGGGCATGGGCGTGGTGCTGGCGATCGCCGCGGTGCTGCTGATCGGCAACACCATCCGCCTCTCGATCTTCGCCCGTCGCCGCGAGGTCGAGGTGATGAAGCTCGTCGGCGCGACCAACTGGTTCGTCCGGGTGCCCTTCATGATTGAGGGGATGGTCTGCGGCGTGGCGGGGGCAGGGTTGGCGGCGATCCTGCTGGCGCTCAGCTATCAGACGCTCCTCGCCGATCGCGTCCAGTCCTCCATGACGGCAGGCGGCGGACCCTCGGCGATCGCGTTTCCGCTGCTCGTGTTCCTGCTGATCGTGGCCGGGCTCGGCATCGGTGCGCTCGGGTCGGGGCTCACGATGCGCCGCTTCCTCCGGGTCTAGCACCGCGTTCCCCGCCTCCGCGACGGGTAGTCTTGGCGCATGAGCGAGACGCGACTGCCGCGCATGTTGTTCGTGGAGGACGATCCGGTCATCCGGCGCGCCACGGCCGACTACCTCGGGCGCAACGGCTTCGACGTCGTGACGGCCGAGGACGGCGACGCGGGGCTGCTCGCCTGGCGCTCGAGCGAACCGGTGCTGGCGTTGCTGGACATCATGCTGCCGGGCATGGACGGCGTTTCGTTGTGCCGTGCCATTCGCGCCGAGTCGCAGATCCCCGTGATCCTGATGTCGGCGCGCTCCGACCCGATCGACGTGGTGATGGGGCTCGAGGCTGGCGCCGACGACTACGTGACCAAGCCGTTCGAGCCGGCGGTGCTGGCGGCGCGCCTGCGGGCTGCGCTGCGGCGCGTGGCGCCGGCGGATGAGGATCGTCCGGCGATCGTGGAGGTCGGCTCGCTCGTGGTCGACCGCGAGGGCTACGTGGTGACGCGCGACGGCGAGGCGCTGGCCCTGACACCGACGGAGTACCGCCTGCTCGTCGAGTTCGTCGACAACGTGGGCATGGCCCTCGATCGACCGACGCTGCTTGAGCGCGTGTGGGGGTACGGCTGGGCCGGTGACACGCGCCTTGTCGACGTCCACGTGCAGCGCCTGCGGGCGAAGATCGAGGTGGATCCGGCCTCGCCGGAGCTCGTGCAGACGGTGCGCGGCGTCGGCTACAAGCTGGTGCGCCCGAGCGAGGATCCGTGAGCCTACGGGTTCGCCTCGCCCTCGCGATCGCGATCATCAGTGCCCTCGTCGCCGGCGGCATCAGTCTGGCGGTGTACCAGCGGAGCACCAGTGATCGCATGGATCGTGCACGCGACTCGGCGGCCCGTCAGGTGCGGACGGCGGCGTCGATCGCCCGACTGCGCCTGCCGGGCGGTGCGACGGTGGCGCCCTTCGGGGCGTACGTCCTGACGAAGGATGGCCCGCTCGGTGACGCGGCGATCGGCGGCGGCCTGCCAGCGCTGCTGCTCACGCAGGTGGCGAGCACGCCGGGGCGCGTGTTCACGGAGCCCGTGCTGGACGGCAGCGAGCCCGCGGTCTACGCGGGCACCCAGCTGCGGACGATTGGCTCGATCTACGCGCGCCAGTCTCTGGTCGCCGATCTGGAGGAGCTGGCCGAGCTGCGTGACGCCCTGATTCGTCTGACCGCCGCGGCGGTCGTGATCGGAGGACTGCTCGGCGTGCTCGTCGCCTCGGCACTCTCGCGGCGTCTGCGCCGCTCGGCGGCGCTCGCGCGTCGGCTGGCCGCCGGCGATCTCGACGCCCGCCTGCACCCGCGCGGTCGTGATGAGATCGCGGCGCTCGGCCGGGCGCTGGACGACATGGCCGAGGCGCTCGGGCGCACGATCCACGAGCTCGACGAGGCCGCGGAGCGAGAGCGCAGTTTCTCTGCGGACGTCGCCCACGAGCTCCGCACGCCGATCACCGGCCTCGTCGCCGCCTCCTCGCTGCTCGACGACACGCCCGAGGCGGTGATGGTCAAGGAGCGCGCGCGGGCGCTTGCGCACCTCGTGGAGGATCTGCTTGAGGTGATGCGCCTCGATGCCGGCGCGGAGACGCCGATGCCTCAGGAGTTCGATCTCGTGCGGCTCGTCGGCGATGTTGCTCGTGACCGTCTGCCTGAGGCCGAGCTGGTGCTGCCGCCGACGCTGCGGATCGAGTCCGATCCGCGCCGGCTGGAGCGCGTGCTCGTCAACCTGATGGAGAACGCCCGTCGCTACGGTGCGGCGCCGTTCCAGATCGTGGTCGATTCCGAGACGGTGACGGTGACCGTGCGGGACAGCGGCCCGGGGTTTGGGCCGTTCCTCGAGCGCGCGGCAGATCGCTTCGCGATGGCCTCGCGCGACCGTGGCGGCGGCACCGGCCTTGGGCTGGCGATCGCCGAGGGCCAGTCGCGCGTGCTCGGGGGCGACCTCGAGCTGCGCGACGATGGCGGTGCTGTAGCCACGGTCCGGCTGCCGCGTACCGCCCGGGTGCAGATCGGCGCCGGACTGGTCGGGGGACCCGCATGATCCGCATGCTCGGCACGGCGTGCATCGCGCTGCTGCTGGCCGGCTGCGGCACGGTCGGCTCCGGCGTGCGTGACGAGGGCGCCGCGGCGCTCGGCGACAAGGCGGCGGTGTCGCCCGCGGCGGCGGCAGGCGAGAACACGTCGGCGGCGGTGCCGGCGCCGTCCGCACCGGGGACGGCGTTCGTGTACCTCCTGCGCTACGACCAGCCGGAGCCGACACGGCGCAGCGTGGCCAGCGATCTTCCGATTCCCGAGGCGAGCGTGCGCGCGCTCCTCGCCGGTCCAACCGCGGCGGAGGTCGCGCTCCACTACGGCTCCGCACTGCCGCCCGCTGCGCGACTGCTCGCCTTCTCCATGGTCCGCCGCACGGCGATTGTGGACGTCTCGCAGATGCCGGCAACCGCTGCTGGGAACGAGACGGAGGCGCTGCTCGCGCTGTACCAACTCGTCTACACGGTCACGGCCAGCGGCGCGATCGACGCCGTGCAGATCCGCGTAGCCGGGCGCCCCTTCGGGCTCAATGCCCTCGCCGGCGGTTCCAGCGCACTCGAACCGCCGCTGACCCGAGCCGACCTGAGCTTCGTGATCGACGCCACGACGCTGGCCGGCAGTACGGGTTGCGCGGTTGAGAAGGACGGCGCAGCCCCGTTCAGCGGCACGCCAACGGTGACGATTGTCCGGCCGCGGACCGACGAGCCCGTGACCGACTCGATCCAGTTGCGCGGCACAGTGGCGAATGCGGCGGGCCCGCTCGTGATCCGGATCCTGCAGGATCAGCTCGAGGTCGCCAACCGCATCATCGATGAGCCCTGTCGGGGTCGATTCGCAGCGGCGATCCCGGTTCCGCGGACGCTCACGGGGCCGGTCACGCTGGTGGTCATCTCTCCAGCCGACGACGAGCGCGACGGAGCGGTCGCCGAGCGCTCGCTCGTAATCGCGGGCTAGGGCCTGCGGCGACACGTACGATGTGCGCATGACGGACCAGGGGGAGCGCACGATCGCGCAGAATCGGCGGGCACGCCACGAGTACTTCCTCGAGGACAACCTCGAGGTGGGCATCGTGCTGACCGGCAGCGAGATCAAGTCCCTGCGCGCTGGCTCGGCCAGCATCAACGAGGCCTACGCGATGTTCCGTGGCGATGAGGTCTGGCTCGTGGGAGCGACGATTGAGCCGTACGCCCAGGCCGGGATGCGCAATCACGATCGTCTGCGCGATCGCAAGCTGCTGCTGCACCGCCGCGAAATCACCAAGCTCCGGGCCCGTGTCGAGCAGAAGGGGTTCACCCTGGTGCCCGTGCGCGTCTACCTCAAGCAGGGACGCGCCAAGCTCGAGATCGCGCTCGGACGTGGCAAGAACGTGATCGACAAGCGCGAGACGGCCAAGGCCCGCGAGGCCAAGCGCGACGTGGAGCGAGCGATCAAGGAGCGCAGCTAGGTGCGGCGCGGTGGCCTGCTGCTCGTCCTGCTCGCGCTGATCGCGGGTGGGGGCCTGATCGCAGGCTTCGTGGCGCTCGGCGGGACGGAGCGGCTGCGAACACAGGCCGTGGTGTCGGCCGATCCGTGTACCGCGCCAGTGCCGGCTGGGCAGGGCGGCGCCGCTGAGGTCGAGGCAACCGCCATCCTGCTGGGGTCTCTCAACGCGGCAGCCTGCACGCTCGGCGTGCCCCGGGGGGACCTGGTGCTGGCGCTCGGGCGCGGCGACGGCATCGACGAGGCCGCACAGCAGCTGGGGGTTGCACCGCAGGCGCTCGAGGACGCGGTGCTGGGCGCGCTGACGACCGCCGTCGACGAAGAGGAGGCTGCGGGGCGGTTGGCGCCGACGACCGCGCTGGCCGTCCGCACGCTGATCGACGTCGTGCCGGCGGATCAGCTACTCGCCGCCGTCCGCAACGACAGTGGCGCCTGCGACGAGCTGCCGTGGAAGCCGGTCGACGGTCTGGCGGCAGTGACGGCCGAGATCGGCGTTCTGACCGGGTTGCGGGCCGCCTGCGCCCTCGAGGTCGCGCCGATCGATGCCGTCTCCGCGCTCGCCGATCCGGCCGGGCTGCAGGGGCTGGCCGAGCGATCGGGCCGCCCGCCGGCCGAGGTCGAGGCGGCGGTCCGGACGGCAATGGTCGCCTCGATCGAGCAGGCCCAGGCGGCCGGGGCCCTGGCCGGTAGCGAGGGCAGCATCCTCGCAGCCGCGGCGAGCGTCGCGCCGGTCGATCGCATCCTCGCAATCGTCCGCGGCGACGATGACCCGTGCGAACCGTTCCCGTGGTCGCCGACCTCCGCCACTGGCGAGGCGCTGGCCCAGGTGGCGCTGATCGGCGTCGTCGATGCGGCCTGCCAGCTCGGGGCGCCGACCTTCGACGTCTTCTCCGCCCTGGCTGATCCGGCAGCGCTGGTCGCGCTCGAGCAGAGCACCGGCGCGAGTGAGGCGGAGGTCAACGCCGCCATCAAGAGCGGTTTGGGCAAGGGACTTGCCGCGGGGCAGGACGCCGGTGATGTCTCGGGCCTGATCGCCTTCGGCCTCAACCTCGCGCTGTCGCAGGCCAACGTGCTCGACCTGCTCGGCAACTTCGTCGGGTAGTCGCCTGCTCGGGCGGTGCCACCGCTAGCCCTCGCGGATGCCGACGCGCCGGTGGATGCGCTGGAGCCACGCCGGCGCCCACCAGTTGGCACTGCCTGCCACGCGCATGAACGTGGGGACGAGGATGCTGCGCACCAGGGTGGCGTCGAGCAGGATGGCGAAGGCGGCCCCGAAGCCGAGCTGCTTGATGCTGGTGACGCCGCTCGACAGGAACGCGGCGAAGACGATCGCGATCAGCAGCGCCGCGGCGGTGATGATGCGCCCGGTGCGCTGCAGCCCGAAGGCGACGGAGTCCTCCGTGGAATGGCCGGCGTCGTGCTCCTCCTTGATGCGCGACAGCAGGAACAGCTCGTAGTCCATGGACAGGGCGAAGGCCACCACGGCGACGAGGGCAAGTGACGAGAGGTCGACCGTGCCGGTCACGGTGTAGTCGCCGGTCAGCCACTGGAGATGTCCCTCCTGGAAGATCCAGACGAGTACGCCGAGTGTTGCCGAGAGGCTGAGCAGGTTCAGCAGGAGTGCCTTGATGGGCAGGAGCACGCTGCCCGTGTACAGGAAGATGATCAGGAGCGTGGTCAGGCCGATCCAAAGGGCGACGATCCAGACGTTGCCGATGATGGCCTCGTTCGAGTCGCCGTACTCCGCCGCGATGCCGCCGACCAGCACGGTGGCGGCAGGCGCCGGGTGGTCGCGCAGGGATTGGGCGAGGGCGACGCCGCGGTCGTCGCGCGGCGGGACGGATCCGATGACGACCACGCGGGTGAGATCATCCGCGGTCCAGGTAGCACCGGCCTCGTTCGGTCCCACGTTCTTCCCGGCGGAGAAGATGGCAGCCGGCGTCGCCACCCGCACGACGCCGGGCAGCGTGGAGAGGTCCTTGCCGTAGGTCGCGAGCGCTGCGTCGTCGCCGGGATCTCGCAGCAACAGCTCGTACGGAGCACCGTCGAAGCCGGGGAAGCGCTGGTCGAGGTACTGGCTGGCGGCGGCGGCCGGGTCATCGGGCGGCAGCGCTCGGTCATCGACCTGGCCGACCACGAGCGACAGTGCGGGGGAGGCGAGCACCAGCATCACCAGCACGCCGCCGAGCAGGTACGGCCACGGGCGCCGCATCGACGTGCGGGCCAGGCGCGCCCAGATGCCGTCGTCGCGCGGGGAGAGATCGCCGCGCAACAGCTTGAGGCGGTTGACGTTGGGGCCAAGCAGGGCGAGCAGGGCGGGCAGGATCGTGAGCGCGCCGAGCACGGCCATCAGGCTGACGGCCACGCCGGCGTAGGCGAAGGACTTGAGGAAGTACTGCGGGAACACGATCAGCGAGGCGAGCGTGAAGGCCACGGTGAGGCCCGAGACGATGACGGTCTTGCCGGCCGTCGCGACGGTGGTCACGACGGCGTCCTCCACTGCGACACCGCGCCCGAGCTCCTCGCGGAAGCGGTTGATCATCAGCAGCGCGTAGTCGATGCCAAGTCCGAGTCCGAGCGCAGTGACGAGGTTCAGCGCGAAGACCGAGACGTCGGCGACCTGCGTGACCAAGAAGAGCAGGGAGAAGCTCCCGAGAATTGCGAGCAGCGCCACGAGGAAGGGCAGTCCCGCCGCCACGAGAGAGCCGAAGACGAACAGCAGCAGGATGATCGTGATGGGGATTGCGATCAGCTCGGCCTTGGCGAGGTCCGAACGCACGCGGTCGTCAATGGCGTTGAAGACCGCACCGAAGCCCGCGATGCGAACCTCGAGGCCGTTGTAGGAGCCGCTGTAGGTATCCGTCAGCTGGCGTGCGATCGCCAG
>JBIIFR010000154.1:0-4505 GCA_044237215.1 Gaiellales bacterium | reverse complement strand
TGGTGGCGACGCCGAGCGCACACGCCTGCAGATGCTGTCGAACCTCGGCGCGCTCGCCGACGTCGCGCCGCACGTGGTCCCGATCGTGCGGGCCTCGACCGTGGCTGCGCTGTCCGAGACGATCGTCACCGCCTCCACCAGCCTCGTCCACCTCTGCCTCGACGAGCTGCCGTTCGAGATGCGCGTCGCGCCGGCGCTCGTGTCCGAAGAGGATCGCGACGCCCTGTGGGCCGCGCTCGCCGACGGCCGGCTTGAGGGCGTCGTCAGCGACCACCGCTCCGAGCCGCTCGAAGGGCAGCGCGACTGGGTCGGCCTCGCGTCGATCGAGCTGTTCGTCCCGGCGCTCCTGACGTTTGGTGTGGCTGCCGGCCGCATCGATCTGCCGACGCTCTGCGCGATCATCGGCGAGCGTCCCGCCCGCCGTCTCGGCATGTGGCCGCACAAGGGCTCGCTGCAGGTCGGCGGCGACGGCGACGTCGTGCTCGTCGACCCGACGGCGGTGTGGACGGTTGATCCCGCTGCCCTCGAGGGACGCGGCAAGGCGCCCGCATGGCACGGACGGGAGCTGACCGGCCGCGTCGTGCACGTATTCTCGCGCGGCCAGCAGATCGTCAACGACGGCTTCCCGCTATTCCGCCCCGGCCGCGGCCGACCGGTCTAGTCCGAGAACGACGGGAGGGGCTCGCCGGCGGTCCAGCCGCCATCCACGGGCAACACCACGCCGGTGATCAGCGAGGCTCCGGGCGAGCAGAGGAACGCCACGACGCTGCTGATTTCGCGACGCTCGCCCACGCGTCCGAGCGGGATCCGCCGCACGAGGGCGGCGTGGACCGCAGGAATCTCGAGCTTAGCTGCCATTGGCGTTCGGATAATCGTCGGGCAGACCGCGTTGACCCGCACGCCGTGCTCGGCCCAGTCCATCGCCAGAGTGCGGGTCATCGTCGCGACGGCGCCCTTCGACAGCCCATAGCCCGTCTCGTGCGGCAGTGAAGCCAGTGCGGCCTGCGAGGAGATCAGCACGATCGATCCGTGTCCCGCCGGGATCATCGAGCGCGACGCAGCGATCGCCCAATAGAGCGAACCCTTGACGTTGACGGACCACAGCAGGTCGAGGTCCTCGTCCGTGAGCTCCTCGGCGGAGACGTTTTGCGTCAGCACGCCGGCGCACGTCGCGAGAAACGCAATCGGTCCGAGCTCGGCAAGGATGCGCTCCGCTGCAGCGTCGACCTCGGCGCGCGACGCGACGTCGCACCCGACGGCGAGCGCCTTGCGGCCAAGTGCCTCGACGAGCGCAACCGTCTCGGCGCAACTGTCGGCGCTACGGCCGACGCAGGCCACGTCGGCGCCCTGCTGGGCCAACGCAACCGCGACCGCTTGGCCGATGCCGCTCGCGGCACCGGTGACGACGGCAACGCCGTCGGTCTGGAACGAGATCGTGAGCTCTGTCTGGTTCATTGCGATTCCTCTTGCAGTCGGGCGAGGCGGGGCAACCTCGAGTCGTCGAGCATGCCGAATGGTTCGACCAGATCTGAATAGTAAACCGACGTACCAACGTAATCAAATTTGTCGGAATAAGAGACTAGCGTCCCAACTTCCGCCAAGCGGCCAAGCTAGAGCGGTAGTTCCGGCTCGCCGGCGGTCCACCCGCCGTCGACCGGTAGCACGACGCCGGTGATCAGCGCGGCCGCGGGCGAGCAGAGGAACGCGGCGACACCGCCGATGTCGCGCGGCTGGCCGACGCGGCCCAGCGGGATGCGGCGGATGGCGGCGGCGTGCACCTCAGGGATCTCCAGCATCGGTGCCGCCATCGGCGTCCAGATGAACGTCGGGCACAGCGCGTTGACCGTCAGGCCGTGGCGCGCCCAGTCGATCGCGAGGCTGCGCGCCATGGTGGCGACCGCGCCCTTCGACATCGAGTACCCGGCCTGGCTCGGCAGCGACACCAGCGCCGCCTGCGAGGAGATCAGGACGATCGCGCCGCGACTGGCCGGGATCATCGAGCGCGACGCGGCGACGGCCCAGTTGAACGAGCCCTTCACGTTGACCGACCACAGCGTGTCCAGGTCTTCGTCGCGCACCTCCTCGGCCGTCACGTTCTCCGTCAGCACGCCGGCACAGGTCACCAGCGAGGCGATCGGTCCAAGCTCGGCGACGACGCGCTCCGCCGCCGCATCGACCGCGGCGCGCGAGGCGACGTCGCAGCCCAGGGCGAGGGCCCGACGCCCCCGCGCCTCGACGAGGCCGACCGTCTCAGCGCAGCGCTCGGCGTCACGATCGACGCACGCCACGTCGGCGCCCTGCTGCGCCAGCGCGACCGCGGCCGCCTGGCCGAGGCCCTGCGCGGCGCCCGTCACGACGGCCACGCCGTCGACTGCGAACGAGACCGTGTGGTCCTGGCGGTCCATCGGGGTTACCCCTGCAGTCGGGCGAGGCGCATCAGCCCGGAGTAGTCGAGCACGCCGAGTTCCTCGGCCTGCGCCTCATGATAGACAGACGTGGCGGCCTCGATCAGCCCAGCGTCAAGGCCCATGCTCGTCAAGAACTCCTCGGACAGTTCCATGTCCTTGGTCATCAGGTCGAGTGTGAAGAGCGCTTTGTAGTCACGGTTCGACGGATGCGCATCGTCGACGCCGAGGCCGGGGTAGCGCGCGCGCATCACGCGCGAGTCACCCGTCGAGCGCGACAGGATGTCGAACAGCATCTCGTCGGACAGGCCCGCCCGACGCCCCGCGGCAAGCGAGAGGCAGAGGCCGGCCATGTGCAGTCCCGCCAGCATGTTGTTGCAGAGCTTCGCCGCCTGGCCGGTGCCGTGGTCGCCCGTGTGGACGACGAAGGCGCTCCACGCCTGCGCCAGCGGCTCAAGGATCGCGTACGCCTCATCCGTGCCGCCCACCATCGAGGTGAGACTGCCGGCCTCGGCGCCGACCGGGCCACCGGACAGCGGACAATCGGCCACCAGGATGCCGGTGGGCTCGAACTCGGCGGCGAGCTCCTGGGCGAGTGCGGGCGGGCTGGTGGAGACGTCGGCGAGCAGCGCGCCGCGCGGCAGTGCCGGCGCGGCCTCGCGGGCGACCTGCCCGACGAGCTTGACCGACGGCATCGAGAGGAGGAACACCTCGGCATCGGTGCAGACGTCGGCGACCGACGTCGCGCTGGCGTCAGCGCCGATCGACGCCGCGTACTCCATTGCCGCGGGGACAGGGTCGTAGACCCGCACGTCGTGTCCGGCCTCGATGAGATGGCGGACCAAGTGCCGGCCCATGGTGCCGACACCGGCGAAGGCGATGCGCGTCATGGTCAGTCCGTTCCGACGGGGATGAACGGACCGGCACGATGGACGAGACCCGGGAGGTCGCGCCCCATCACGCCGCCGAGCCACTCGCTGACGCGGATCAGCTCGTCGAGATCGACGCCGGTCTCTACGCCCATGCCCTCGAGCATGTAGACGAGATCCTCCGTGGCGATGTTGCCCGTGGCGCGCGGCGCGAAGGGACAGCCACCGAGGCCGCCGATCGACGCGTCGAAGATCGTCGCGCCGGCCTCGAGGCCAGCCGCGGCGTTGGCGTAGCCGGTGTTGCGGGTGTTGTGCAGGTGCAGGCCGACGGGGGTGCCGGCGATCGCGGCGAGCGTGGCGGGCACGAGCTGCTGGATCTGGGTCGGGACGCCCACGCCGATCGTGTCGGCGAGGATCACCTCGTCGGCGCCCGCGGCGACGGCCAGGCGCGCATGCTCCACGACGAGGCCCGGATCGACCGGTCCCTCGAACGGGCAGCCGAAGCTGACGCCCAGCGTCATCGTCACGCGCTTGCCGGCGGCCTTCGCACCCTCGACGAGCTGCTGGCCGATGACGGTCGCCTCGTCGAGCGTGACGTTCTGGTTCTTGCGGCAGAACGTATTGGTCAGCGGGTAGGCGACGTGGACCTCATCGACGTTCGCCGCGATCGCGTCGTCAAGACCGCGGCCGTTGAGGATCAGTCCGGCGTAGAGCACGCCTGGCCGGCGGTTGATGCCGCTCATCACCTCGGCAGCGCCCGCCATCCGCGGCACGGCCTTCGGGTTGACGAACGAGACGGCCTCAACGCGCGGGAGGCCCGTCGCGGACAGGCGGTCGACGAGCTCGGCGCGCTGCGCAGGCTCGAGCTGGACGGGATCGTTCTGGAGCCCGTCTCGCGGGCCGACATCGCAGAGCGTGATGCGCATGGATCCTCCGGTCGGAATGGCGGCAAGCATACCCGTGAATCCGGAAATCCATCGCTCGAGGCAGTATTCTCCCGCCATGAGCACCGCCGCCTACGCCCCCGCCAACGTCGTCCGCGATCTCAAGGAGCTGAACGCCCTGACCGGCGGCCCCGACGGCGCTCGGCGGCTCGCCTGGACCGAGGACTGGATCGTGGCGCGCGACTTCCTCCGCGCCAAGCTCGCCGAGATCCCCGGCGTCACTCACGAGCAGGACGAGTGCGGCAACATCTGGGCCACACTGCCCGGCGCGCGTCCCGAGGTCGTGG
>JBIIFR010000153.1:0-4510 GCA_044237215.1 Gaiellales bacterium | reverse complement strand
GCGCGAAAACGAGTTGCGACGAGTGGCGGCTCGGCGGCAAGCGCGATGACGTCGCCTCGGGAGACGTCGATGTCGTCTTCGAGGTGGAGCGTCACGCTGAGTGGTGCGCTGGCACTTTCGCGCTCGGCACCGAGCACGTCAATCTTGGCGATCCGCGATGTCGCGCCGGATGGCAGGGCCACGATCTCGTCGCCGACGGTGACAGCGCCACTGTCGATGCGGCCTGCGAGACCACGAATGTCATGCGTGCCTTCGTCGTGACGAATGACCCACTGCACGGGCATGCGGAAGGCCGTCTCGATGACGGGAGGGTCGAGATCGTGCAGAACCTCCAGGACCGTCGGACCGTCGTACCAGGGAGTTTCGGGCGAATGCTCGGTGAGGTTGACACCGTTGAGTGCCGAGAGCGGAATCGCAGTGATCCGCGGGCCGTCGATCTGAGCAGCGGACGCAACCAACTCGTCGGCGATCTCGATAAAGCGTGCCTCGTCATAGTCGACAAGGTCGATCTTGTTGACACAGGCGATCACGTCGCGCACGCCGAGCATGCCGCAGATCGCGAGGTGCCGACGCGTCTGCGCCGTCGTGCCGTTCTTCGCATCGACCAGCAGGATCGCGGCATCGGCACCAGCAGCGGCCGTCACCATGTTGCGCGTGTACTGCACGTGTCCAGGCGCATCGCCCAGCAGGATCCGCCGACCATTGGCGTCGAATGAGCGGTAGGCAACATCGATCGTGATGCCCTGCTCGCGCTCGGCGCGCAGACCGTCCGTCAGCAGCGCCAGGTCGATACCTTTGCGGCCACGCTTGCGACTGGCCTCTTCAACGGCCTCGATCTCATCGCCACGTAGATGCCCGGTCTCGTAGAGCAAGCGGCCAATCAGCGTGCTCTTGCCATCATCGACCGAGCCGACAGCAACAACGTGGAGCTTCGGAGTCTCGACTGGCATTAGAAGTACCCGTTGCGCTTGCGGTCTTCCATCGCGGCCTCGGACGTCTTATCGTCCGCCCGCGAAGCGCCGCGCTCGGAGACGTCCGAGTTACGGGTCTCCTCAATGACGGCTGCCACGGTCGCTGCCGTCGAGGCAATCGATCCGGTGCACGTCATGTCACCGACGGTGCGGAAACGCACGGTCTCGGTGAAGACCTCCTCGTGCGGCAGGCGCTCAATCTCTTCGACGGCTGCGAGCAGCATGCCGGCGCGAAGAAAGACCTCGCGCTCGTGCGCGAAGTAGATCGACGGCAGCTCGAGGCCCTCACGCTCGATGTAGGACCAGATGTCGATCTCGGTCCAGTTCGAGAGCGGGAAGACACGGAAGTGCTCGCCGTTGCGCAGTTTCGTGTTGTAGATCGTCCACGGCTCGGGGCGCTGATTGCGAGGATCCCACTGGCCAAAGGCGTCGCGGTGGCTGAAGAACCGCTCCTTGGCGCGGCTGCGCTCCTCGTCACGACGGGCGCCACCGAAGCACGCATCGAAACGGTGCTCAGCAATCGCGTCGAGGAGCGTCGTGGTCTGAAGCCGATTGCGGCTTGAGCGAGGACCGACCTCGTCCTGCACGCGGCCCTTGTCGATCGAGTCCTGGACGGACGCCACGATCAGCTGCTCGTCGATCTCGGCCACGAAGCGATCGCGGTACTCGATCACCTCGGGGAAGTTGTGTCCGGTATCCACGTGCATCAGGGGAAACGGGAGACCCGCCGGCGCGAACGCCTTGACAGCGAGGTGGGCCAGGACAATCGAGTCCTTGCCACCACTGAAGAGCAGTACAGGGCGCTCGCACTCTGCCGCACACTCGCGGATGACGTGGACGGCCTCGGCTTCGAGCACGTCGAGCGTGCTCAGTTCGGTCAGCATGGTCATGCGGGGAGCTCCGGATTGGATTCGCGAACACGGCGGTACATCACGACGACGCCAATGGCGACGGCGGCGAACCAGATGACGAGTCCGACCGGGGGCAGCGGCAGGCCGGCCTTCACGGCGAGCGACCCGGCAGCGGCGAGCAGCACGCCGGCAAGCGCACAGCGAAGCGCCAGCGCGGGCAGTCGCACTGAGACCTTCGTGCCGATCAAAACGCCGGGAATCGAACCGACGAGCAGCAACCCAGCCAGGGCGAAGTCAACGTTGCCGAGAATGATGTTTCCGATCGATGCGGCCCAGAGCAGAAGCGCGGCGTGGAACACATCGGTGCCCACCACCCGGTGCGGGGCCAGCTGGAAGACCGCGATCAGCAACAACGCGAGCACTGCGCCACTGCCGGCCGATGTCAGTCCGAGCACAAAACCAACCAAAGCGCCGGAGACGATCGCCGCGATCCACTGATGCTTCGGCGCGCGTTCGGGACGCACCGGCGGCGGAAACAGCGTCTGCCAGAACATCGCGATTCCGCACGTCGCGATCGCGATGGCGACCACGATGATCAGCGGCGTATCAATAGCGAACCCGACACGGCGCTCGATGAAGGTCAGCAGGAAGACTGCAACGAGCGCAGCGGGCACGCTGCCGACAGCAAGCTGCAACGACAGCCGAAGGTCGACGGTGCTCTTGCGAAAGTGGCTGCCACCGCCAACGGTCTTCGTGACAGCGGCGTAGAAGAGGTCGGTGCCGATGGCGCTGATCGGCGGGACACCCGCAACCACCACGAGCAGCGGCGTCATGATCGAGCCGCCGCCCACACCCGTCGCACCCACGAGCAGACCAACGCCCAGCCCGAAGCCGATCATCATCAGCTCGTAGCTCATGCCAGCGGGCCCCCGGCGGGATGGAGTCCGCACTCGGTCTTCTCGGTGTTTGCCCAGCGGCCTTCGCGGCCGGCACCGGGCTTGGTGCAGTGAGTGCAGCCGATCGAGGCGTAGCCCTGCGCGTGCAGGGGATTGACCGGCAGGTCGCGTTCGTTGATGTACGCCCAGACTGCGTCCTCAGACCAGTCGGCCAGCGGACTGAACTTCCAGATGCCGCGGCCCTCGTCGTATTCAACCTTCGGCGTATTGGCGCGTGTCGGTGCCTGGTCGCGACGAATACCTGTGATCCACGCATCGAGCTCGCCGAGTGCACGGCCAAGCGGCTCCACTTTGCGGATGGCGCAGCACGCATTCGGCTCGCGCTCCCAGAGCGCGTCGCCGTGCTCGGCTGCCTGCTCTGCAAGCGAGGGGCCACGGAACGCCTCGATCTCGATGCCGTAACGCTCCTCGACCGCCTTCCACGTCGCGTACGTCTCGGGGAAGAGCACACCCGTGTCGAGCGCGAAGACGCGCGCGTTGGGTCGCGCAGCAAACACCATCTCGAGCAGCACTGCCTCTTCCTGCTGGAAGGAGCACGCGAGCGAGATGCGCGGATGGAATGCCTCGAGGGCAGCGCCGATCACTTCTTCGGCCGAGAGGGACTCGGCGTCAGCGGGCGCAAATGGCAGTGGGTTGGGGACAGTCACGTGGTATCCGGGGGTCGTCAGCGAGCGTTCGGTCTCTGAACTTCTAGAAGAATACCTTATGTCCTGCAAAAGGTTTGCTGATAACTATTGATTATGCGATCCCCTGGCTCATATTCGATTCGCCCGTAGTCCACTGCCATCTGGGCGCCGCCCGTTATGGTGTCGCCGTGCCTGACTTCCCCCACTACTCCGCCCTTTCACTCCGGCTTTCGGATGAGCCGGATCCGGCGTGGAAGGTCCACTCGATCGCCGTCAACCGCAAGGCGGCCGGTGAGGACGTGATTGTGCTGTCAATCGGCGAGCCCGACTCGCCGCCGCCGCCCGCCGTGCTCGCCGAAATCGAGGCGTCGATCGCCCGCGGACGCACGCGCTACTCGAACGCACGCGGCGAGGACAACGTGATCGAGGCGATCTGCCGCTACACGTCGCAGCAGGCCGGCCGCACGATCGAGCCCGACATGGTCAACTTCTTCCCCGGTGCGCAGACCGCACTCTTCGGGATGCTGATGACGATCGTCGGCCCCGGTGATGGGTTGATCGTGCCCGAGCCGTTCTACGCGCCGTACACCCAGGTGCTCGGTGCGACCGGCGTCGAGGTCGGCCACATCGCACTCAAGCCGGAGCACGGCTTCCACCCGTCGATCGACGAGTTGCGCGCCGCGATCACGCCGCGTACCCGCGCGATGGTGATCACCAATCCGCACAACCCGACCGGTGCGGTGCTCACGCGCGACGAGCTGACGGCGATCGCCGAGCTCTGCCGCGAGCACGACATGTGGCTCGTCGCCGACGAGGTGTACAACGAGTTCATCTACACCGGCGAATTCACCAGCATCCTCGCCCTCAAGGGCTACGAGGATCGCACGATCGCACTTGGCACGCTCTCGAAGTCGTACGCCATGACCGGCTTTCGCCACGGCTGGGCTGTCGGCCCCGCTGCCGTTGGCGCGCGTGCCGCCGTGCTGCTCGAGGCGATGCTATTCGGCTGCGTGCAGTTCATCCAGGACGCCGGCGCCGTCGCGCTGTCCGATGACGGCGCCTTTCCGCGTGCCGAGCGCGCCAAGTACCTGCGCCGCCTCGACCTG
>JBIIFR010000152.1:0-4526 GCA_044237215.1 Gaiellales bacterium | reverse complement strand
CCCGTTCGGGACCGACAGCTCGACGAGTCGCGGCGCCGTCTGCGGGTCGATGCCAAGCGCGAGGCGCAGCTCCGAGCGGAACATGTCGACACCGGGCAGATCCGCCTTCGTGAGCGCCACCACGTCGGGAATCTCCATCACCCCGGCCTTGATCGCCTGCACGGAATCGCCGCTGCCCGGCTGGAGCGCGAGGACCACGACATCCGCCATGTCGGCGATGCGGATGTCGGACTGCCCCGCACCGACGGTCTCGATCAGCACCACGTCGAACCCGGCAGCGCTGAGGATGGCCGACGCGAGCGCGGTCGCCTCCGCGACGCCCCCAAGACGTCCGCGGCTGCCCATCGAGCGGAAGAAGACGCCGTCGTCGGTGTCGTGCTCGACGAGGCGGACGCGGTCGCCGAGCACGGCGCCCTGCGTGAAGGGGCTGGAGGGATCAACGGCGACGACGCCCACGGTCCGACCCGAACGCCGCACCTCACCGACCAGAGCGCCGACCAGCGTCGACTTGCCCACGCCGGGCGGCCCCGTGATGCCGACCACGGCTGCGCCGCCGACGTGCGGCCAGAGGGCCCGCATCAGCTCCGCGGCAGCGGTCGCCTCGTCCTCGACCAGCGAGATCGCACGGGCGATCGCACGTCGATCGCCGCTGCGCACGAGCGCAGCGAGCTCCACAGGATCTCGGGGCAGGGCGGCCATGGGGATACGGTAGCGATGCGGCATGGCCGCGCCGTACGCCAGACCACCTCTACGCTACGCGGATGCCACGCGATCTGCCCCTCTTCCCACTCGAGCTGGTGCTCGTTCCCGGCGAGCCGCTGCCGCTGCACATCTTCGAGCCGCGCTACCAAGAGCTGCTCGATCGCTGCATCGATGCCGATGAGCCGTTCGTCCTCGTGCTGCAGGACGAGGAGGGGCTGCGCGAGACCGGCTGCACCGCCGAGATCACCGACGTCCTCGAGCGCTTTCCCGACGGTCGCTCGAACATCGTCTCGATAGGGCGCGAGGTTGTCCGACTCGAGCGCGTTCACGACGAGCATGCCTACCGTTCCGCCGTCGTCACGACCGTCGAGGATGATCCAGCCGAGGCACCCGAGTCCGCTCAGACGGCGGCGCTGGAGGCGTTCACGCGCCTCATCGCCGAGCTGCCCGAGCAGGCACCGGATGCGCCCGAGCCCGGCCCCGGACTGTCGTACGCCCTCGTGGCGCGCATCGACCTCGGCGTCGAGGCCAAGCAGGACCTGCTCGAGGAGCGCGACGAGACCCAACGTCTGGAGATCGTGACGGGGCTGCTGACCGAGATCCGCCGCGGGCTCGTGCTGACCCGCGAGACGCAGGAGCGGGCGCGCCGCAACGGCCGCGTGCGCACACCGGAGGAGCTGGCCGCCGAACTCGGCCTCGAGTAGCGAGCGCTACTTGAGGAAGTCGGGCACGTCGACGTCGGCGTCATCCGACCCCGAGGTCGCGGGCACGCTGAACTCGGGAATCATCGCCGCACCGCCGGTCATCGAAGCCTCCAGCGGACGCGAACCGGCGGGTCGATCGAAGCCCGTCGCGATGACCGTCACCCAGACCTGGTCGCCGAGGTTCTCATCGATGGTGGCACCGAAGATCACGTTGCAGGACTCGTCGGCCGCGTCGCGGACGATCTCCGCGATCTCCATCGCATCGTGCAGCGACAGGTCCGGGCCGCCGGAGACGCTCAACAGAATGCCGGTGGCACCCTTCATCTGATGGCCGACCAGCGGAGACTCGACGGCGCGCGTCGCGGCCTCCTTGGCGCGATTCGAGCCGCTCGCCATGCCAATGCCCATCAGGGCGGTGCCGGCGTCGCGCATGACCGTGCGAACGTCTGCGAAGTCGAGGTTGATCAGCCCGGGCGTCGTGATCAGATCGCAGACGCCCTGCACACCCTGGCGGAGGACGTCGTCGGCCACGTGGAAGGCATCGACCATCGTCACGCTGCGATCGAGCACCTGCAGGAGGCGGTCGTTCGGGATCGAGATCAGGGTGTCGACGTTGGCCTGGAGCATCTCCATGCCCGCGTCGGCCTGGGCACGGCGCTGCGCGCCCTCGAAGCGGAACGGGGTCGTCACGATGCCGATCGTCAGCGCGCCGAGCTCGCGGGCAATGCGGGCGACGACAGGCGCGGCACCGGTGCCGGTACCACCGCCCTCACCGGCGGCGATGAAGACGAGATCGGAGCCCCGCAGGGCCTCACGGATCTGCTCGTCCGACTCCTCGGCGGCCTCGCGGCCGATCTCGGGACGCGCACCGGCGCCAAGGCCCTTGGTCAGCTCGTCGCCGATGTGGATGCGCTTGGGTGCACCCGAGGCCTGCAGCTGCTGGGCATCGGTGTTGATCGCGATGAACTCGACGTCGCGGATACCGGCCTCGATCATGCGGTCCACGGCGTTGACGCCGGCACCACCGACGCCGACGACGCGGATCACGGCGAGATAGGCGTTCGACGACAGCTCGCGGGCCAGCGGCGAGCCCTTGATGTCACCGCGGGCAAAGGCTGCAGCGGGGCGCGCCGGCTCAGCGGCGGGGGCGTCGACGGGATCGGGCACGGGCTGGATGTGCGAGGCGACGGGCGTCGGCGCCGGCGCAGCCTGCACCGGCGGGGCCGGCGTCTCCATCAGCTGCGTGTGCTCGACGGGCTCCTCGCGGGGCGGCTCCGTCGGCTTCGCGGCGTCCGTCGCGCGGAACAGGTCCGCGAGCGGACCGTCATGCATGCTGGCTCGCTTATTCGACACGGCTGAGCACCTCCTCGGCCAGGGCGCGGTAGGCGTTAGCGCCTGCACCGTCTGGTTGATAGGAAAGCACGCTGCCCCCCCGAACCGGGGCCTCCGCGAGTTTCACGGACTTCTTGATGCGCGTCTCGAAGACGAGATCGTGGAAATTGGCCTGCAGTAGATCCAGTGCCTCACGGCCGTGGACCGTGCGCCCCTCGACCATCGTCGGCAGGATGCCCTCGATGTGCACGGCGGGATTGAGGTGCTCGCGGATCATCTGCAGCGTCGACTCGAGCTGCACGAGGCCGCGCAGCGAGAGGTACTCGAGCTGCACGGGCACGATCACCCCCGTCGAGGTGGTGAACGCGTTGATCGTCAGGAGGCCGAGCGACGGCGGCGTGTCGATCAGGATGAAGTCGTAGTCGTCGCGGACCGGGGCGAGTGCCTTCTCGAGCGTGCGCTCGCGACCGATCATCGCCGACAGCGCGAGCTCCGCACCGGCCAGATCGATCGAGGAGGCGGCGACGTCGACCTCGCGCTGCTGGATGACCTCGCGGATCGGCAGACGGTGGACGAGCACGTCGAACATCGACTGCTGCAGGTGCTCAGGATCGATCCCGAAGCTCATCGTGAGGTTCGACTGGGGATCCAGATCGACGACCAGAACCCGCATGCCACGCTCCTTGAGCGCGGCGGCGAGGTTGACGGTCGACGTCGTCTTGGCGACGCCGCCCTTCTGGTTGGCCATCGAGATGATGCGGGTACCCGGCTGAGCGCCCGGCGCGACGCTCAGACGCATCGGAGCCGCCTGATACGGCAGCGCAGGGGCTGTGGCGAGGGGAGTCATGCACCCCCTTTCTCACTCGACGTCCGTTCTCCTGCCGAGCCCCGGGGACGAGTTCTGCCCCTGTCACCCGAACGTGCGATGCTAGGCGCATGTCGTTCGAGACCGCGATCAGCCGCCCCGACGTGCCCCGGGACGACGACATCGTGCTGCTTTACGCCGACGACGGGCTCGTTCTCGACGCGGCGACGGGCACGCTGCCGCGTCGTAACGCGCTCGGAGCACTGGTCCCGGCCGAGACGGTGCACGTCGGGCGGTTCCACGGTGCGGCCGTCGAGACCGCGCGGATCGAGACCGGGACCGTGCTCCCCGCGGCCCTCTCCGCCGAGCCGCTGCGGGCATTGCACGGGCACGTGCCGGACGACGAGTGGGCCTTGGCGGGACGCGCCTTCCAGCTGGCCGAGTGGGATCGCACGCACCGCTTCTGCGGTGTCTGCGGTGCCCCGACCGCGCTGCGCGACGACGAGCGCTCCCGCGCCTGCACGGTCTGCGACTTCCGCGCGTATCCCCGCCACTCCCCCGCCGTGATCGTCCTGATCACGCGCGGCGCCGACGAGGTGCTGCTCGGACGCTCGGCCCGCTTCCCCGCGGGCATGTACTCCACGCTGGCCGGCTTCGTCGATCCCGGTGAGAGCGCAGAGGATGCCGTCCGCCGCGAGATTCGCGAGGAGGCCGGCATCGAGATCACCGAGCCGCGCTGGTTTGGCAGCCAGAGCTGGGCCTTCCCGCACTCTCTGATGCTCGGCTTCACCGCGGAGTGGGCCGCCGGGGAGATCCAGGTGGACGACGACGAGCTCGAGGACCTGCAGTGGTTCACTCGCGACGCGCTCCCGGTGCTGCCCCCGCCCGCCAGCATCGCCCGGCGTCTGCTGGACTCGTGGCTGTGATGCACGTTGATCGCCTCAGCGACGGCCTCTGGCGCTGGACCGCGCCGCACCCGGACT
>JBIIFR010000002.1:0-16269 GCA_044237215.1 Gaiellales bacterium | reverse complement strand
CGCGAGCACGCGGATCGCGTCCAGGCAGACGGATTCGTCGGAGTGCTCGGCCGGGTTGTGGCTGATGCCGTTCGGGCTGCGGGTGAAGAGCATCACGCTGGGGACCCCGCTGAGGGCCAATGTGCCCGCGTCGTGGCCGGCGTAGGAGGGCAGGTCCATCGCAGAGACGCCGAGGTCGTGCGCGCAGGCGTGGAGGTCGCCGATCAGGCCTGCGTCGAAGATCGCGGCGTCGTCGGTCGATTTGTGCTCGATCGCAACGTCGGGGAAGCCGTCGACGAGCGCCTGGACGACCGCGTCGCGCGTGGCGTTATCCAGCGCGCGGACGTCGAGGGTGCCGTAGACGCGCCCGGGGATGACGTTGGTGCCGCCCGGCCACGGCGTCAGGCGCCCGACCGTGGCGACCGCGCCCGCGCGTGCCTCGGCCTCGCGCTGCGCGGCGAGGACCAGCTCGGCGGCGCGCACCAGCGCGTCGCGACGACCGGCCATCGGCGTCGTGCCGGCGTGGTTGGCCTCGCCGACCACCTCCCACTCCCAGCGGCCGCGCGCCGACAGGCGCGTGGCGACGCCGAGCGAGATGTCAGCCGGATCGAGCGCGACGCCCTGCTCGACGTGGATCTCGAAGTAGCAGCCGATCCGCCGCTGCAGGCCCGCCGCCTTGGTCGGATCCTGTGGGCCCACGTCGCGGATGCTGATGCCGTCCTTGTCGGTCGCGTCGGCGACCTCGTCGCCGAACGTGCCGACCATCGTGCGCGAGCCGAAGCACGGCGTGTTGAAGCGCGAGCCCTCCTCGTCCGCGAACGAGATGACGGCGAGGCGCTCCGCGTGCGGTACGCCAGCGGCACGCAGCGCGAGCACGGCGACGAGACCGCCGACCACGCCGAGCGCGCCGTCAAAGGCGCCGCCCTTCGGCACGGTGTCGAGGTGGGAGCCGGTCACGACCAGACCGTCGGCGGGTGCCTGCGGATCCGTGATCCAGAGGTTGCCGGCGGGGTCGTGCTCGCAGACCATCCCGCCCGCGACAGCGGCATCGATCACGAGCTGCTCGGCGGCGCGGAGCTCGTCCGTCCACGGCGCGCGGGTCCAACCCTCCGGCGAGAAGCCCTGCTCGTTGATGCCACTGAAGAGGCGGCGATGGAGCTCGGCGTCGATCTCGATGGTCATTGCAGTCTCCCCCAGAGTGCCGAGACGCCGACGGTGAGCCACGCGTTGGCGGTCCAGACGATCGTGCCGGTTGCGAGGCCGGCGGTCAGCACCGCCAGGAATCCGAGCGTGTTGCAGAACAGGCGACGCCGTGCCCGGCCCCGGTTGCGCGAGGCCCACAGCGCCAGCAGCGCGAGCGCCAGGCAGATCACGGCAGCGCCGCCGAGGACGGCGAGACCAGCGGCGGCGTCGGTGCGCCCGATCGGCTTCGCGACCTCGATCCCAGAGCGCGTCAGCTGGACGCCGGCGGCCACGCCGATGCCTGCGAGCAGCACGCCTAGTGCGAGCAGGATGACGCCGACGCGCAGCGCACCGGTGCGCACACCCGGGCGCTCCTGCTCGGGCTCGGGGGCGAGCAGCGTCGGAGGGATGTCCTCCAGCGCGATGCGCGTCGTCGCCCGGGCGTCATCCTCGGGGAGAATCGGTACGTCACCGGCCAGCATGCGCGCGACGTCCTCGGCGCGCGGCCGGCGCTCGGGCGCCCGCTGCAGGAGCGAGAGGATCAGCGCCTCGGCCTCCGGCGGCAGATCGGGCGCGAAGGCCGACGGCGGCGGCGGATCCTCGTGCATCCGGCGCATGCCCACCTCCATGCGGTCGGAGCCCTCGAACGGCAGCGAGCCGGTCGCAAGCTCGTAGAGGATGCAGCCGAGCGCGTACATGTCGGCGCGCTCGGTGACGTCGAGCCCGGCGGCCTGCTCCGGGGCCCAGTACTCGGGGCTGCCGACGAGCGAGCCATCGTCGGTGATGTCCGTCTCCTCGGCGCTGCGGCGCAGCACGTCGGCGAGACCGAAATCGGCGACGCGCAGCTGCCCGTCGTCGCCGAACAGCACGTTGCCCGGCTTGAGATCCCGGTGCGTGACGCCCGCGGAGTGCGCATGGGCGATGCCGCGCGCCATCGCGAGTCCCAGCTCGGCGACCTCGGGCCACGGCAGGGGCGCGTCCTGCGTGCGTCGGACGAGCGTGCCGCCGCCGCAGTGCTCCTGGACGAGAAACGGCGCCGGCAGCGCCTCGTCGAAGTCGAGCACCTGAACGATGTTCGGATGGCGCAGCTGCGCAAGCGTGGTCGCCTCGCGCTGAAAGCGCCGCCGCGCCTCCTCGTCCGTCGCGACCCACGGGTGCAGCATCTTGACCGCGACGACACGGTCGAGTCGAAGGTCGCGCGCGCTGAACACCTCGCCGGTGCCGCCGCGACCGAGCGACGACTCGAGACGATAACGGCCGCCGAGGTCGGTCATCGCATCCGCCCTACGCGGCTTCAGCGCCGGGACCGAAATCCTCGGGCAGGATCCGGAGGTCGGGCGCCGGGTCGCCGTACGGCAGGCGCTCGACGAGCGGATCGACCCGCTCGATCGCCTCGAGATGGCGCTCGAGCGAGATGCGCGCGCGGCGCATGACCTGGTCGTAGCGTGCGACGGCCTCCTGCGGGACGCACTCGCGAGCCGTGCCGCCGCAGTCCGGACAGCGCAGGTCGATCTCCCAGAGGTCGTCGCCGAGCCGGCGCCACTGCACGGGCTGCATCAGCCGGGAGGGGCACGCCCGACAGCGCTCGAGGGCGGTGTCGGCGTTGCCGGTGAGCCGTTCGGAGCGATCCATCTGCGCGAAGGCTACGGCGCTGCCCGGACAGAGCCACCGTGCTCGGCTCGGCGTCGAGCGCCCACACCGTGCGCGCCGCCGACAACTGTCGTGGCCGCGGCCGGCGGCGGCAGGACCCTGAGCTAGTCGCCGCTCGCGACGTTCCGCCCCGCCACGACCGCCGCCAGTACGCCGCCGGCCGCGATCGGCACGAGGCCGAGCGCGCCGAAACGCCCCGCGCCGTCGCCGAGGACCCCGATGCCGAGCGCCGCGGTAATCACCAGGCCGAGGGAGGCGATGGCACCGACCGTCACGGGTCCCAGCTGCGGCAGCGCCCACAGGCGGGAGAGCTGGGGGACGAGGGTGCCGCCGATGGCGGCCAGGGCGAGCAGCCCCACGTACTGCGGGGACAGCGCGAACCCCGCCACGCCCTCGAAGACCAGCGCGAGCACGGCGCAGGTGGCACCGGCCACGCCAAGCGTGACGAGGCTGACCTCGACGGCATCGCTCGACGCGAGCGCCGCGTCTGCGACCAGCAGCGCGCCGGCGAACAGCAGCGCGCTCACGAGGGCGAGCAGCACGCCCGTCGGCGCCGCACCGACCCCCGCGACGATGGTCAGCGCGCCCGCCACGATGAGCGCGGCGATCAGCAGGTTCGCCTTCGATGGCAGACGCCGCCCACGCAGTGCGATCATCAGCACGATGCCCGCGGGGTACGTCATCAGGAGCGCGGTGGCCGCCACGGCACCGACATCCGAGATCGATGCGTAGAAGGCTGCGAAGCTGAGGCCGTTGAGCAGCCCCGAGAGCGCCGCCAGCTGGCGGGAGCGGGCCCCGGGTGCCTGCGACGGGGGGCGCGCGATGCGCACGAGCACGACGCCGAACGTCGCGCCCGCGAAGAGCAAGGTGCTGATCGCGAGAGGGTGGCTCGCCTCGAGCGCCATCGCGAGGAGCGCGAAGTCCGCCACGCCCGTGATCGCGACGGCGGCGCACAGCACCGCGACGACCAGCACCGTGCTCCGGACCGCGGCGCTCGTGCCGACGCGGTAGCCGGCGACGAGCAGCGATGCCCCGCTGAGAATCGCCACGGCCAGCATCGCGTTGAACGCCTGGTACGGCGGCGTCGCACCGCTGAACGGCGCCTGCCCTTCAACGGAGGCGACCACGACGCCGGCCAGGGCCAGCACCATCGCGGCGGTGCCCCAGGCCATGCCGAGTCGGGCAGCCGTGGCACCGGCGAGGATCAGGGAGAGCACGCCCCACCATGGCTCGCCGGTGGCTACCATCGCGCCAGACGTGACAGCGACGGCACCCACGGCGACGTAGCCCGCCGGGCGTCGCACCTCGTCGGCGATCCCCGGTCCGGACCAGACAAGCAGCGCCGCACCGAGCACGACGTACCCGCCGAAGTCGCCGAGCACCCAGAACGCGAAGATGCCGAGGGCATCCGCGGGCCCGGCGAGGAAGCCGTGCAGCTGGAGGCCGATGATGCCGGCGACGGCCGCGACGACGGCGAGCCCCGCGGCAATCGCCAGATAGCGCGCCGTGCTGCCGAGGTCGTCGATCCACGCGCGGTGCCGTTGGATCAGGGTCGCGCCGATCAGCACCGTGGCGAGATGACACGCAACGGACAGCACGATCCACGTCGGCAGCCGCTCGCCGGCGACGAGCTGACCGATGACGTCGCCGATCACGAACGCGGGCCACAGCGCGCGCCCGCGTCGGGCGAGTACCGCGACGCCGACGCCGAGCGGCAGGAAGACGGGCGAGATGTTGGTCACGGGCAGCGCCACCGTGGACGAGGCCCAGGTCGCGACCACCACCGCTGCGGCGAGCATCGCGCCCACCAGCCACCATCGCGCCGGTGGCACGGCGCGCGGCAGGAGCGCGTTGTCGTCGCTCATCGAGGCGCCGAGGGGCATTGCCATGACGGCAGCATAGGTCGCGCATGCTGCAGCGGTGATCGGGGCCGGGGCCAGCACCGGGACAGCTCCGGAGCGGCCGATCCCACCGACGGGTTCACCCCGTGCGCGCCCGGACGCCCCGGATGGGTATTCTGCGCGGCGGGCCCCCATCGGCTAGCGGCCTAGGCCACCGCCCTTTCACGGCGGCTACACGGGTTCGAATCCCGTTGGGGGTACTTCGGTTCGGACGGGCTGCCGCCCCCGTCCGGCATGGTGGAGCGGTCCTACGTCGGGAAATTCGTGCCGAGCGCACCCTGATCGCGCACAATGGGCTCATGGACGCCTCCCGCGCGCGCGACGACCATCGACCAGCGGTCCCCAACGCGGACCCGCGCCGGCCGTGGCGGCGGGTCGGCGTCGCCGCGGTCGCCTGCACGATGGCGCTCACCGCGCTCGGCTGCGGAGCGGGCGACGAGGCGGCACCTCGGACCCCGACGGCCTCGACCGTGGCCGCAGCGGGCGCTGCAACCACGGCGTCGACTGCGGCGGTTCCCGACCTGCGAGGCGTAGCGGTGGACGTGCGCCGCGACCCCGGTTGAGAGTGCTGCACCTCGTGGGTCGTGTACCTGCGCGAACATGGCGCTGACGTGACGGTCGCTGACGATCCCGATCGTGCTGCGTACCGGACGGCCCGCGGCATCGACGATGACATCGCGTCGTGCCACACCGCCGAGGTCGCCGGCTACGCCATCGAGGGCCACGTGCCGGCGCAGGCAATTCAGCGCCTGCTCGCCGAGCGCCCAGCCGCGATCGGGCTCGCCCTGCCCGGCATGCCCGCCGATTCGCCCGGCATGGGCGGCGACGCGTCGACCTGGGCGGACCAGCCGGTGCTCCTGATCGGAGCCGACGGCACCCGCACGGACTGGGACTACTGACGGACTGGCACCGGCCGGCGCGCTGCCCCGCTGACCTATACTCCGGCGCCCGAGTGACTGGATCAGCGTGGAACAGGAGACGGCCGTCAAGCTCGCCCCCGCCGAGCAGCTGTATGCGCGGCTGAGCGCAGGCCACGGCCGCTTCCTGATCATCGTCGCTACCACGCTCGTCTGGATCCTGAACACCACGCTCGGGCGCTACCTCGTACGCAAGGACATTCTCGCGGGCTCGGCGGCCGCCCTCGAGCGCCCGCTCGAGTGGATCGGTACGGCCATCTTCCTGATCGTCACCGCGGGCCTAATCGTCGTCATCTACAAGCCGTATCCGACGTGGCTGTTCCGCGTCGCGGCCGTCTACCTGACGTTCTCGGTCGCGCAGGTCGTCGTCAACGTCGTCTCGATGGTCAGCACGGCCAGCGGATCCCAGGATCAGGGCCTCGGTTCGCTGTGGGACGTCGCGGCCGTCTACGGCGTGAGCGTGCTGGTGTTCTCGCTGGTCTACGTTGTCGTCGACATCCGCACCCCCGGCGGGGCCTTCGTGTGGCCCAACCGCACCGATGAGGATCCACCGATGCCCCACGTCGTCGACTACCTGTTCATCTCCTTCAACGTCAACTCGACCTACGGTCCGACCTCCGAGGCGGTGGTGTCCCGCGTCGCCAAGGGCGTGATGGTGCTGCAGGTGCTGCTCGCGATCCTGATGCTGACGGTGCTGATCGCGCGCGCGGTGTCCGCAACGTCGTAGCCCGGCGCTCGTGGCGGAGCTGGCGGCGTCAGCGCGGCGCGGGCAGGAGGACGACGCCGTCCTCATCCGCGTAGGCGAGGTCGCCCGGGCGGCAGGGCACGCCGCGGAACATGATGTCCTCGCCCGCCGTCCCTTGCCCCACGCGCGCCGGCCGTTGCGGGCAGGTGGTGATCGCCATCACGCCGAGTTGCAGTGCGGCCAGACCCGCCGAATCGCGCACGCAGCCGTCAACGATGATGCCCGCCCAGCCGTTGGCCACGGCCTCGCCGCCAACGACGTCGCCGACCAGCGCGGTGCCGAGCCGGCCGGCGCCGTCGACGATCAGCACACGGCCTTCGCCGGGCGTGTTGACGAGCTCCTTGATGCGCGTGTTGTCCTCGAGGCAGCGCACCGTCATGACCGGTCCACTGAAGCGCGTGACGCCACCGAAGTGGCGCAGGCCGGGCTCGGGGACGCGGATCACGCCGGGGTTGTCATCGCAGAGGTCGCAGGTGTTCCAGTCGGCCATGCCGGGACTATGGCAGTGCAGCAGCGGCGAGCGGGTCGCGCCCGCACGCAGCAGCGGGGCGGCTCCGTCCGACGGCGGCGGAATCCTGTGCCCGTGGAGCTGCTCGACATCGACGGAGTGCAGGTCGCCGTGCGCCGCTCGCCGCGTGCCCGGCGCGTGCGACTCATCGCCAAGGCTGGTCGCGGCGTCGAGCTCGTCCTTCCCGCCCGCGGCGGCGAGGATGCGGGCCGCCAGCTGATTCACACGCACCGCGCGTGGATCGTCGCGCAGTCCGCGCGCCTCGACGAGCGCCGGCTCGGCCTCGAGCAGAGCGGCGTTGTGTGGCGCCACGGCACCCCCCTGCCGCTGACGACCCGCCACGCGGAGCGCGCCCGCGTGCTGAGCACGGACGACAGCGTCACCGTCGCCGCGCCCGACGCCGCGAGCGCTGCGCGGATGGTTGAGCGCTGGTACCGCGAGCAGACGCGCCGCGTCGCCGCCGCACTGATCGCCGACCTCCCCGAGCCGCACCCGGCCAACCTGCGCATCGCCGACGGCACCTCGCGCTGGGGCTCGTGCAGCCGCACCGGCACCATCTCGCTCTCCTGGCGCCTGATGCTCGCGCCCTTCCCGGTGCTCGACTACGTCGTCGCACACGAGCTTTGCCACCTCCGCCACCTCGACCACAGCACGCGCTTCTGGACCGAGGTCGAGGCGCTGCGTCCCGACTGGCGCGACGCGCACCAGTGGCTGCGCCAGCACGGCACCGAGCTGCACGCCTACGACCCGGCGTGTGCTGTGCCCCCGCTGCGCGTGGCTGCGTAACGTCAGACCACGAGCGCGTCGAGGCGCGAATGCGCGTCGGCAATGCTCTTGGCGAAGGCTCCCTCGTCGCTCGTCGCCGTACGCGCCGGCGGCACACCCGTCTCCTGCATCACCGTGAGGCGCTCGGATAACTGGTCGAGGCTGGCGAGTGCACTGTCGGTGAGCATCGCCTGCTCCTGTTCATCGCCGGTCAGCTCGACGATGACGGGCACGGCACTGGCACGGATGAGATCGCGATGGATCGTCTCGGCGCAGGTCTCGTCGACGCGATGCTCCGCCATCTCGTTGGCTGCCACGGTGATCGCCCCGCCGGCGGCCACGCGTGCCCGCACAAAGTCGAGCCGAGCGCGTTCGGCCCGTTCGACATCACCGAGACGGCAGACACGCGCGTACTCACGCAGCGTCTGCGCCTGCTCGGCGAGCTCGAGCAGCACGCGGTCGGCGATCGCCGGCCGCCAGAGCATCATCACGAGCCAGACCAGAATGGCTGCCGCCCCGGTGGCCGCGACCCGGGCCGGCGCCGTCTCCGTCAGCGGTGCACCGGCCGTCCAGAACAGCGAGAGCGCGAACACGGTGACGCCCTCCGTCGCAATCAGGTAATTGGGTGCGGCGAAGGCGACGATGACCGCCGTCGCCACACCCACCAGCACGATCGCGAACACATCGCTACCGCCGATGGCAAACGCCACCGACACGACGGTCACGCCGACGACGGTACCGAAGAAGCGCTGCACCAGGCGGATCGCCGAGTCGCTGAGACCCGGTTTGGTCAGCCAGGCCACGGTCATCGGGAGCCAGTAGGCATGCGGCAGCGGAAAGATCGTCTCGGCGATCAATGTGCCGACCGTGAAGGCCAGCGCGAGCCGAGCACCGTGGATCACGAATGGTCGGTCGAGTGTCGGCAATCGACGCGGGCCGGCAAACGCGTCGTCAGGTATGCGCAGCAGCGGGCCGCATTCGGCGCGACGTCCGATCGGCCAGTTGCCCTGCGCGAGCGCCGCCGCCCGCTCAAGATCTCGTCGAATCGAGGTGATGATCGCCACGCGCTCCGCGGGCAGTGCTGCAGCGGTCTCCTCTGCCGCGCGCTGGAATGCCACCAGCGCGGGAGCGATCCGCCGACGCAGGACCGGCACGTGCATCGCGTCAGCGATGCGCAGCGTCAGCGTGGCGGCCACGGCCATCAGCGCCTCGACCGCAACGGTCTGGTGCTCCTCGCGTTCCTCCTGTTCCGCCGCGAGCGCGAAGAAGCCCACCCGCGTGTGGTCGCAGACCTCGACGAGTTCCTCGAGCCAGGCGCGACTCGTGCCCTCTGCCCCGCTCAGCGGAATCCGCTCGCGCGCAGTATTGATGCGCGTGGCCGCGGTGATCGCGGGGATGCCTCGCGCATCGTGCTTCAGCGAGTAGCCGAGCGCGCGGTAGGCGATGAAGACCTCGGAGCGAATCTCCTCGAGTCGTCGGAGCAGCGCGGGAATGGTGATGACGGCGACCTGGATCGCGCCGCCGAGCAGCACGAAGAACGCAACCTCTGGGGCATCGCCGATCGGCTGCGGCGTGCCGCTGAAGACCGCGAAGGCCACCAAGCCGACCATGCCGGCGACGCCAGCTCGAACACCCGCGATGCCGACGTAGCCAAGCGCGAAGGCGATCAGCGCCGCCATCGCGAGGTGCAGTGGCAGCGAATCGGCGACCAGCACGGCCAGCGCGGTGCTCCCGGCGATGAACAGCGTCGTTAGCCCCATCGCCCGGACGCGAATGCCGAAGGTGCCGGACGGATCGACGAGGACCGCGAGCACCGAACCGATCGTGATCGGCAACGCGACCGTCGGATCGGTGTACGTAGCGGCCAAGGTCAGCGCGGCCACGACGCCGCCGCGGAGCGGCCCGACCCGCAGGACGCCGGCCCAGTCGATCAACTGCGCGGTCCGCAGAACACTCTTGGCCACACGGCTCTGCTGCACGGAACGATCCTAATGGAACACCCTCCATCTGGCATACCAGCGGCCCGCGCTGAGACAGCGCCCGTGCGTGCGTCGGCGCGCTACGTTGCGGCCATGACGAATCGCGCGCACCGCATCGCCGTCGTTGGCGCGGGACCGGCCGGCTTCTACGCCACGGGGCATCTGCTCGACGCCGAGCCCGACATCGAGGTCGACCTCTACGACCGCCTGCCGACCCCCTGGGGGCTCGTCCGCCACGGCGTCGCGCCGGACCATCCGAAGATCAAGGCCGTCTCGCGCGTGTTCGAGAAGATCGCGGCGAAGCCGGGCTTCCGCATGTTCGGCAACGTCGAGATCGGCCGCGACGTCTCACACGCACAGCTGATGGAGCACTACGACGGCGTCATCTACGCCTACGGCGCGCAGGCCGATCGCCGCATGGGTATCCCTGGCGAGGACCTGCCCGGTTCGCTGCCCGCCACCGCCTTTGTCGCCTGGTACAACGGCCACCCCGACTTCTACGACCTCGATCCGAACCTGCAGATCGAGCGCGCCGTGGTGATTGGCAACGGCAACGTCGCCGTCGACGTGGCGCGCATGATGGCGCTCGCCCCCGAGGAGCTCGCACCCACCGACACGGGCGACCACGCGATCGAGATCTTCAACGCCTCGACGCTGAAGGACATCGTCATCGCCGGTCGCCGCGGCCCGCTCCAGGCCGCGTACACGAACCCCGAGCTGCTCGAGCTCGGCGAGCTGCAGATCGCGGACGTGATCGTCAGCCCCGCGGAGGCCCAGCTCGATGCGCTCAGCCAGGCGGCACTCGCCGACGCGAGCCTGCCCGACCAGCGCAACGTCGAGGTCGTGCAGGAGTACGCGCGGCGCGCGCGCACGGACCGGCCGCGCACCGTCACGCTCCGCTACCTGCTGTCGCCGCTCGAGATCCGCGGCGAGGGCCGCGTCGAGGAGATCGTGATGGTCAAGAACCGTCTCGAGCTGTCTGACGACGGGACCGTCCGCGCCGTGGCGACGGATGAGACGGAGACGATCCCCTGCGGCCTCGTGCTGCGCAGTGTCGGCTATCGCGGCCTGCCCGTCGAGGGCGTGCCCTTCGACGACAAGCGCTGCGTCATCCCCAACGCGGATGGCCGTGCACTCGGCGAGGACGGCAGGCCCGTCACTGGCGTCTACTGCACGGGCTGGATCAAGCGCGGCCCCAGCGGCGTGATCGGCACGAACAAGAAGTGTGGCGTCGAGACCGCCGATGCCCTGCTCGAGGATCTGCACGCCGGCCGGCTGCACACGCCGGCCGATGCGAGCCTCGCCGGCGTTGAGCGGCTGGTCGCCGACCATCGGCCCGAAGCCGTCGAGTACGCCCACTGGGCCGACATCGACGCCCACGAGCGCGAGCGCGGCGAGGCCAGCGGCCGGCCGCGCATCAAGATCTGCTCGTGGGAGGACCTGCTGGCGAAGCGCTAGGCAGGCGGTGGTGGCGGCGGGCCTTCGAGCCGGTTGTGCAGCAGGTGTTGCTCGATCAGATGAACGCCCCAAGCGACGAGCACCACGACAATTGCCCCGAACAGCACCGGGAAGAACAGAAACGTCCAGGTCTGCACGGTTGGCGTGAGCACGATGATCATCGCCGTCGCGCAGGCCGGTGGATGCAGGCAGTGGAAAGCGCGCATCACGACAAGGGCTAGTCCGAGCGCGAGCATCGCCGCAACCTCGAGGTGCCCACCGAATACGAGCACGCAGAGCAGTCCGACGAGGGCAGAGAAAAACTGGCCGGCGATGACGTTCCACGAACGGTTCATGGACATCCCGGGCTGGATGAAGATGATCGCGATCGATGCGGCGAGTGGCGCCACGAACAGCGGCTCCGACACCTGATCCAGCGTCACCTTGTTGAGCAACAGGAGCGAGCCGATCGCAACCATCGACCCGATGATCTCGATCGGACGGATATTGGCCGCCTTGACCGGGAGGACTCGGTAGATGCGGTACCCGATCGACGGATCGTCCATGAGGCGACTATTCGCCTGCACCGACCGCACCCCTGCCGCGTCGGCGGTAGCATGGCCGCCACGGGCGGTTAGCTCAGCTGGTTAGAGCACCTGCTTTACACGCAGGGGGTCGCGGGTTCGAGTCCCTCACCGCCCACTCGGACGCGCAAACGAGTCCACCGCACGCGTTTTCGGCGGGTTTCCCACACTCGATTATGTGTTCTCCGCGAACGTCTGTAAGCGTCACGTAAAGCCGTGGGCTCTGTCAGCGAAGGCGCCGATAGGTTGATCAGAGGCGTCCACTACCGGGCGCCAAATCACACCGCCGCGGTCGTCCGGCGGGCAGGAGAAGAACCATGAAGAAGCGCATCACCATGATCGCGGTCCTCGCGGCCTCCGCCGTACTGGCGACTACCGGCATCGCATCCGCCGCATCGCCCACGCCGCAGGCGCGGCAGGACCAGAACATCGTCCAGGTCGCCTCGAGCGCTCCGCAGTTCAGCACGCTGGTCTCGCTGATCAAGAAGGCCGGCCTCGTCAAGACCCTGTCCGGCAAGGGGCCGTTCACGGTGCTCGCGCCGACAAACGCGGCGTTCAACAAGGTCCCGAAGGACACGCTCAACGCCATTGCGGCGGACAAGAACCTGCTCACGAAGGTCCTGACGTACCACGTCATCGCCGGTGAGGTGCCCGCGTCCGAGGTGGTCAAGCTCAACGGCAAGAAGGTCAAGACCGTCGAGGGTTCGAAGGTCACGATCACCGTGCGCGACGGCAAGGTCTACGTCAACAAGACGGCCAAGGTGACCGCCACGGACATCGAGGCCTCGAACGGCGTGATCCACGCGATCAACAACGTGCTGGTCCCGCAGAGCGTGCTCACCGCGCTCAGCCACTGATCCACTACTCCGGTGTCGGGCGCATGCGTCCGACACCGGAGCCGGATTGGTTTCAGCCCTGGCCGAGCTCGCCGAGGATCTCGCCGTAGCGCTTGTCGCGCCACTGCAACGCAGCCTTGACACCCTCGGTGCGGACGATCTCGTCGAACGCGTTCTGCTCCGGCGTCTGGGCGCCGTTGAGCATGGCCGACAGGTCCAGGTTGGCCTCAACCGCCTCGAGCAGGCCAGCCGCCTTCTGCGCCCGATTGAGCGCGGCCTTCGTCAGCTGCAGGACGCGCAGCGGCGTCGGCGCAATGCGCGCCACCCACTCCCCCACCTCGGCCTCCAGCCGATCGGCCGGCACGACACGGTTAGCGATGCCCCAGTCGAGTGCGGTCTGCGCATCGACCGTGTCGCCCGTCAGCAGCAACTCGCGCGTGCGACGCTCGCCGAGCACGTAGGGCATCAGCAGCGTGACGGGGCCAGAGCCGTAACGCACTTCGGGCTCACCAAAGCGTGCGTCATCGGTGCAGATGAGCAGGTCGCACGCCATCGCGACTTCCATCCCGCCGGCCAGACACCAGCCGTGGACTGCCGCGATCGTCGGCTTTGAGAGACCCCAAAGCTTCATCGTCACCTCAACGTCACGCGAGAGCACCTCGTGCCACTCGGTGATCGTCGGCTCGCCCTCGAGCGCCTCCTGCTCGAGGTCGTACCCCGCGCAGAACGCGCGGCCGGCGCCACGCACGACGACGATACGCACCTCGTCGTCGGCCTCGGCGCGATCCATTGCGGCCTCGAACTGGTCGACGAGGGCGTACGTCATGGAGTTGAGTTTCTCGGGGCGGTTGAGCGTGATCCACGCGGACGGGCCGCGGCGCTCGTAGAGAACGAGGTCATTCGACATGGGACGATCCTAGCGCTCCCGCGCGTCGGGGTCTCGCCCTCCGATACTGCTGAACGTCGTGTCAGTCATTCGTCGCCCAGGAGTCCCCATACCACGTAATCCCCTTCGTCTACTGGCTGCCGTTACCGCCACGGCAGCCATCGCCGCGGTCCTCGCAGCCTGTGGTGCCACTGGTGGCGAGGCCACCGTCACCGCCGACGACCTCAAGGGCACCTGGACCGGCGAGCTTAATGGCTACGGCATGGCGAAGGCCGACAACAACGTGATCAAGGAGTTCACGATCACCGACGTCGTCGGCTCGGCCTTCACCGGCCAGGTGCGGCATCGCCCCGCCGACGGTGACTGGGAGACCCCGGAGTTGATTGACGGCGTCGTGATGAGCGACGGCACGATTCAGTTCGTCGACGGCGACGGCACCTACATCGGCCACAAGACGGGCTCGAACACGCTGGAGGTCTCGTACCTCGAGCTGAGCAAGGACGACGCGTCGGCGCTGGTCGGTACCGTCACGCTGCAGTAGCGGTCTTGATGGCCATGCCCGGATGGTACCACTGTGGTACCATCCGGGCATGGCCATCAATCTCCGTCTCACCGAGGAGGAGCAAGAGCTCCTCGACGCCCTCGCCGCCGACTCTGGCATGTCCAAGAACGACGTGCTTCGTCGAGCGCTCGTCGAGAAGGCTGCCCGCGAAGGCCATCGCGCGAAGGTCGACGCCTCCTTCGACTGGGCGGTGAATCGGTACGGCGATCTGCTCCGCCGTCTCGGCGAGGCATGACGCAGCTCACCCCGCTCCTGACGGGTGAGGACCTAATGCGCTTCGCCGGTGCCATGGGGATGTCCGTCCGCGACGAGGGCTTGCTGATGTCCGCCGCGATTCGACCAGCGATGCGCCTCTACGGGAAGGATCTCTACCCCGATCTCGTGACGAAGGCCGCAGTCGTCATGCATTCGATCGTCGCCCACCATCCGCTCGTCGATGGCAACAATCGCCTCGGCTGGATCGCGCTCGTCACGACGCTGGCCATCAACGACGTCGTGCTCGATGTCCCAGACGACGAGGGCTTCGATCTCACGATGCGCGTCGCGGACGGATCGGCCGACGTCGATGACATCACTGCTCAGGTACTCGTATGGATCGCCGCGCAGCGCTGACGACGGTACGCTCCACCCCATGAGTGAGCCCGTCATTCCCGGCGCACCGGCCGGCGTCCGCCTTCGTCCCCATCTCGACCAGTTGACGGTCTACACGCCCGGCGCCTCAACCGGCGTGCCGGAAGGCATTCCGATCGTGAAGCTGTCGTCGAACGAGGGTGCCGAGGGGCCCACCCCCGCCGCGCTGGCTGCGATGAGCGCCGAGGCGTCGGAGCTCAACCGCTACCCCGACGCGGGCGAGCTCCACGCCGCGCTTGCCGCCGCGCACGGGCTCGCACCCGACATGGTCGCCGCCAGCCCGGGCGCCGACATGTCGATCGCCTATCTCGCCTCGGCGTTCCTCGGCCCTGGCGACGACGTGGTCTTCGCCTGGCCCGCGTTCGTCTCGTATGCACTCACCGCGCAGAAGCAGCAGGCGAACGCGATCATGGTGCCGCTCGCAAACGACACGCACGATCTCGACGCGCTGCTCGCGGCGATCACGCCCGAGACGAGCTTGGTCTACGTCTGCAACCCGAACAACCCGACGGGCACGTACGTCACGCGCGATCAGCTGCGCGCGTTCGTCGATGCGCTGCCCGAGCACGTCGTGTGCGTCGTCGACGAGGCGTACAGCGGCTACGTCCTCGAGGACGACTATCCGAACGCGATCGAGGAGTACGTCAAGGCGGGCCACCCACGTGTCGCGGTGCTGCGCAGCTTCTCCAAGATCTACGGCCTCGCCGGGCTGCGCATCGGCTGGATGGCCGCTCCCGCCTGGATCATCGACGCGTCGATCCGCGTGCGCGGGCCATTCGACGTCAGCTCGATGGCCACGGCCGCCGCGATCGCCTCGGTCGCCGACACCGCAACGATCGAGCGTCGCGGCCAGGAGAACGCCGTGCGCCGCGAGTCGCTGCGCACCAAGCTCGCCGCCGCCGGCGTCGCGACGACCGGCGTTGCGAACTTCCTCACCGTCACCGTCGACGACGCGCAGGCCACGACCGCGGCGTTGATGCAGCGCGGCGTGATCGTGCGGCCGCTGAATGGCTTCGGTGCGCCGACCAAGATTCGCATCACGATCGGCTCGGATGAGGACATGGCGATTGCCGAGCCGATCCTCGTCGACGTGCTGTCGCGCTAGACGCTCGACTGCGAGCGATTGCCGACACTCATGATCTCGCCGTTGCGGATGTGCCAGAGCGTGCCGTCAGCGTCGCGCAGACGCGTCGTGCGCAGTAGTACCTCTTCGACGGTACCCGTAACCGCGCCAATCACCACGACGTCGCCAACTCCGTACTGGTCCTCGAGGATCAGCAGGATGCCCGAGATGTAGTCCTTGATCAGCGTCTGCGCGCCAAAGGCCAGCGCGATACCCGCCACACCCGCGCTGGCCACAATCGGCGTGATGTTGATCCCAAGGGTCTCCAAGATGATCAGCAGCGCGTTGATCCAGATCACGACCGAGACAACGCTGATCAGCAGCGATCCGATCGCGCCGGTCCGCTGAGCGAGCCGCGTCGTCGAGTCACCCGAACCGCGTGCGAGGTTCTTCGCCGACGCCCGCTCGACGGTGCGCCGAATGACATGGCGAATAACGCGCACCGCAATGATCTGCAACGCGACTGCGACGAGCAGCACAACGGCGATACGCAGAGGCGTGCCGACGAGCAGCGCGCCCAGGCCCTGGTCTCCCTCCATCGCGATGACGGCGGTCCTACTCACGACCCGCCGAACGTGATGACGC
>JBIIFR010000151.1:0-4604 GCA_044237215.1 Gaiellales bacterium | reverse complement strand
GGGATTCTCGAGCAAGCCGGCGGGAAGCTCGTGGTCACTGGCGGTGTTGTGAATCTGCACCGGCTCAACGCCAATGGCACGCTCGACACGTCATTCGGGAGTGGTGGCACGGCAGTTGGCTTCACGGAGACGCCGTACACCATTGAGGCGCAGTCGGATGGCAAGATCCTCGTGATCAGCGGGTCCCTGTTTAAGCGCTACAGCGCCGACGGCATTGAAGACACGGCGTTCAACGATAACGTGCTCGCGAGCGACTTCTCTGGCCGTTACACCTCAATCTACTCGGTGGCCGAGCAAGCTGACCACAAAATCGTCATCGGGTGCTGGTGCCAGCAGGTGATCTGGCGCTTCAACGCCGACGGGACACCCGACCACGCCTTCAACGCGAACGTGGCAGCGCTCAACCTCGATCCCGACCCAGACGCCAACGATCCTGACCCGTACAGGGGTACCGGATACAAGGCCGCCTCTGCAATCGCCATTCAATCCGACGGCAAGATCATCATCGGCGGCAAACACAGCAACGTCTCGACGACCGAGCCGATGGTGAAGCGCCTCAATGCCAACGGCACGCTCGATGCGGCGTTTGGTGACGGTGGTTCTGCCGAAATCGTCGGCGGTGAGGTTTGGGCGTTGAGGATCTGGAATGGCTCGCTGATCGCGGCCACACAGAGTGATCTTCTGGCGTTCTACCTCGAAGGTGGCATCGGTCCGGCTTTCCCTTATTGGGATACAACCCCCGTCTCGGAGGCGCCAGCAACAGACATTCGCACCACACAAGGCGCGGCAGCATCCGTGCCACTGGGGCCGACAAACGTGAAGTGGACGCGGAACTCCGTGAGAACGGTTGGGGCCGTAGGTGCTTCGTTTGACGCTGCTGCTGATACGAGCTATCAGATCACAGCGACGCTGCAGTCGGCCAAACTCGTGCAGTCACGTGCGGCGAAGACTGTGCGTGGCTCATGCGTGATTGCCACGAAGAAGAAGACGAAGCGGCGCGTCACGACGTGCACGATTCGGTTACGCAAGCCTGGTACATGGCTGGTTGCGATTACGCCCCTCAAGGCGGGGATACTCGGCACGCCGACGACCAAGCTCGTCAAGGTCAAGAAGCCCGCCAAGCGGGCTGTGCGGATACTGCTCGCCCGTCACGCCTGAGTTGACACCGGATGCGTCAGGGGTAGTGACCTCCGCGGAATCCCACGTCGGCGTGGGCGCGAGCGCGACACAGGGTTAACCCATGGCGTCGTTCGCTCGCGGTCGTGGGCGGTGGCACCGGGCAACAGAGCCGAGACGCCCGTACGATCCGGCAGCGTTCGGAATCGCCCACAATCCGCATCGCCTATGATCACCCTCCACGCGGGCGTAGCTCAGTTGGTAGAGCGACAGCTTCCCAAGCTGTAGGTCGTGGGTTCGAGACCCATCGCCCGCTCTCGGTCGCCGATCGCGCCGCCGGCACGCTACGGTGCCCGGCATGGACGACCATGTGGACAGCGTGATCTACGGCACCACCCTGCGTGGTCTGCCCAACCACCACCGCATCGCCGGGTGCGAGCTGCTGCGGAGCGGACACACGGCCGCCAATTACCGGATGGTCACGCCCGACGGCAGCTATCCGCTGCTGATCGAGGACGGGACAGCGGGTGCAGCGTTCCCCTGTGAGATCTACCGCATCCCCCGCGCGACGTGGGACGCCAAGGTCGCCGCCGAGCCGCCCGGTCTCGTCGTCGGCGAGATCGCCTTGGACGACGGGTCTACCGTGATCGGGATGCTCGCCGATCCCGCCTGGCTCGCCACGCTCGATGGTGTCACCGACATCAGCGCGCACGGCGGCTGGGCCGCCTACGCGGCTACCCGAGACTGACTACCCGCCACGGCCCGCCGGTGCGTAGCGCGCTTCCGGGGGTAGGTGACGCCCACCGCTGACGACCGCTCCGGCTGGCACGATCTGCGGTGGAGCGTCCCGATCTCGATGCGCATTGCCTTCGCCCTCTTCCTCGTGGCCCTCGTGGGCGCCTGCATGGCGACGACCGCGATCACCATCCACGGCACGACCGGCGTGCTCGGCTACTGCCTGAGTTACGGCGCACTGCGCGCGATGGCGCAGTGTCCCAGCACGCCGGATGCGGTCTGGAAATCCGTGATCCTGCTCGTGCCCGCAGCGTTCCTCTATCTGGTGACGGCGCCGCGCGATTGGCCCATGGCCGCCGTCCTGTGGTTCTGGCCCGTGTTGTTCGCCTACGGCGGCATTCGCCTGATCGGCCTGGGGGTGGGTGCGGCGGGCGGTATCGACGCACTGCTTCTGCTCGCCGCCGTCGGCTGCTTCCTCGCCGCGCTGATTCCGATCATCGGCTGGCGTTGGAACAGCGTGCCACGCGACGAGCCGCGGGCGCCGAGTGAGATCTTCCGCGGGTTCCTGCTCGCGGGCGTCGCATTCCTCGGCGTCGTCGCCGGCATCGTCTACGTCTCGTTCGTGTCCTAGAGCGGAGGAGAGGAGTCATCCGAGGCGAATCCAGCCGCATGGAGGCGGTTCTCGGTGGGATGCGCGGGCGTGTGCCCGAATTGTCGCGGCTCGCGCTTGTCCCGCTGGTGCTGCTCGCGGTCGTGGTCTGCGCTGGCCTCGGGCTGCTCGGCTTTCGACTGATCGCCGCGAGCGGCGCCTTCGACGTTGAGCGCATCGAGGTACAGGGGGCGGGCGGCGCAGAGGCTCGGGTGCGTGACGCCGTCCAGGCTTCCGTCGGCGGGACGAGCCTGCTGGAGACCGATCCCGCTGCACTCGCTGCCGCGCTGATGACGCTTCCGCAGGTGCGGAGCGCCAGCGTCGACCGAGCGTTCCCGCAGACGGTCCGCGTCACGATCGTGCCTGAGCGCGCCGTGGCGATCGCCCCGAACGGCAGCGAACGGGTCGTGCTGGCCGCATCCGGTCGGGTGCTCGGACCGGTGACGCCTGGCACGCTCAGCCTGCCGCTGATCGCAGCGGCGCCCGGAGATCTGCCCGCCGTCGGTGGGAGCGTGCAGTCCGCCGCCGTCCGGCAGGAACTGCGCGTCGCCGCCGCGCCTCGGCGGGGTCTGCGCTTCACGGCGATCGGCTTCACCGCCGATGGGCTGACTGGACGCACCGCGCAGGGGCTCGACATTCGCCTCGGCGACGACGAGGACCTGGCCGCGAAGCTGCGAGTGGCCCGATCTGTCCTGCGCCGTGCCGGCGCTGGCGCCGACTACATCGACGTCAGCGTGCCCGGGGCTCCGGTGCTACGGCAGTCGTCCGGCGATCCGCTGACCGTCGACGCACCGCCACCGGTGGCTCCCGCGCTGCCGGCCGGAGCGGACGATGGCGCGAGTGGGAACTGGTCCGGCGGTGCCTCTCCGGCCGAGAGCATTCGGACGCTCTTTGGCTAGTCTCACCGTCGCACCGAGGGGAACCGTCGTGACCATCAGCGGCACCCTGAGGGACGGCGGTTGTTGCACTCGGCAAATTCGGCTACACTCCGGCTTGGCTCCCGCTCTCAGCGGTGGGCCTTTTTCGGTTCAGGGAACAGATCTTCACCTCAAGTAGACATAAAGGGTCGGAGGAAATCATGGCGATGCGCGACGGCGGGGCATATCTGGCGGTGATCAAGGTGGTCGGCGTCGGTGGCGGCGGCACGAACGCCGTGAACCGCATGGTCGACGCCGGTCTGCGCGGTGTGGAGTTCATCGCCGCGAACACCGACGCTCAGGCGCTTCTCATGACGGATGCCGACATCAAGATCCAGCTCGGCAGCAAGATCACGCGCGGCCTCGGCGCCGGCGCGAATCCCGATGTCGGCCGCGAGGCCGCCGTGGAGAGCAAGGAGGAGATCAAGGAGGCCCTGCGTGGCGCCGACATGGTCTTCGTCACCGCCGGCGAAGGCGGCGGCACCGGTACGGGTGCCGCACCGGTCATCGCCGAGGTCGCCCGCGAGCTCGGCGCGCTCACCGTCGGCATCGTCACCCGCCCGTTCGGCTTCGAGGGGCGTCGCCGCTCCGAGCAGGCCGACCGCGGCGTTGAGGAGCTGGCCGAGCACGTCGACACGATCGTGGTGATCCCGAACGACCGCCTGCTCAATCTCGTCGAGCGGCGCACGTCGATCGTCGATGCCTTCCAGATGGCCGACGACGTCCTGCGCCAGGGCGTCCAGGGCATCACCGACCTGATTACCATCCCGGGACTGATCAACCTCGACTTCGCCGACATCCGCACGATCATGCGCGACTCCGGCACGGCGCTGATGGGCATCGGCCAGGCCGCCGGCGATCGCCGAGCCGGTGAGGCCGCGCGCGCCGCGATCTCCTCGCCGCTGCTCGAGTCGAGCGTCGAAGGCGCGACCGGCATCCTGCTCAACATCACCGGCGGTCCGGATCTCGGACTGTTCGAGGTGAACGACGCCGCCGAGGTCGTGGCCAACGCCGCCGACCAGAACGCGAACATCATCTTCGGCAGCGTGATCGACGAGTCGATGGGCGACCACATTCGCGTGACCGTCGTGGCGACCGGGTTCGACCGGAAGCCCGCACCGATGCCGCGCCGTCCGCTCAGCGAGGAGCGGAGCGATAGTGCTCCGCGCTCCGCTGGCGTCAGCGCC
>JBIIFR010000150.1:0-4607 GCA_044237215.1 Gaiellales bacterium | reverse complement strand
AGCGCGGCGTGGTCGTCCGCGAGCCGCGCGAGGCTGCCGAAGACGACACCCTGCGCCGAGACCTCGGCGGAGAACTCGTCCACGACGACACCGCCGTCGCGCATGACGATCCGGCCAGCGTGGTCGCCCTCCGCCAGGATCGCGCCCGCAGCCTCACCGGCGGTGGCGACGACCGCCGGCGTGAACGCCGCGAAGTCGACCCCGCGCAGCGACGTGAACCGCCAGTGCTCATCCGACAGCGACGGGACGCCGAGCGCCTCGCTCTGCTCGGCTGCCGTGGCGCGGCGCTCTTCGAGCCAGGTGCTCATCCGACGGAGCCTTCCATCTGGAGCTGGATGAGCCGGTTGAGCTCGACCGCGTACTCCAGCGGCAGTTCCTTGGTGATCGGCTCGACGAAGCCGGCGACGATCAGCGCGGAGGCCTCGGCCTCGCTCAAACCACGGCTCATCAGGTAGTAGATCTGCTCCTCACCGAGCTTCGAGACCGTGGCCTCGTGGCCGATATCGACCTGGTCGGCCATGATGTTGATGTACGGGTAGGTGTCGGTCCGCGAGTCGGGATCGATGATCAGCGCGTCGCAGACGACCTTGGACTTCGAGCCCTCGGCCTCCTTGTTGACGCGCAGCAGACCGCGGTACGAGGAGCGGCCGCCGTCCTTCGAGATCGACTTCGAGGTGATCACCGAGGTCGTGTTCGGGGCGACGTGCGTGATCTTGCCGCCGGCGTCCTGGTGCTGGCCCTCGCCCGCGAAGGCGATCGAGAGGATCTCGCCGTGGGCGCGCTCGCCCTTGAGGATCACGGCGGGGTACTTCATCGTGACCTTCGAGCCGAGGTTGCCGTCGACCCACTCCATCGTCGCGTCCTCCTCGGCCACCGCGCGCTTGGTGACGAGGTTGTAGACGTTGTTCGACCAGTTCTGGATCGTCGTGTAGCGGCAGCGGCCGCCCTTCTTGACGAGGATCTCCACGACGGCCGAGTGCAGCGAGTCCGACGAGTAGGTCGGCGCGGTGCAGCCCTCGACGTAGTGCACGTAGGCACCCTCGTCGACGATGATCAGCGTGCGCTCGAACTGGCCCATGTTCTCCGCGTTGATGCGGAAGTAGGCCTGCAGCGGCTGCTCGATGCGGACGCCCGGCGGCACGTAGATGAACGAGCCGCCCGACCACACCGCCGAGTTGAGCGCGGAGAACTTGTTGTCCGCGGCCGGGATGATCGTCGCGAAGTGCTCGCGGAAGATGTCCTCGTGCTGCAGCAGCGCCTGATCGGTGTCGAGGAACAGGATGCCCTGGTCCTCGAGCTCCTTCTTGAGGCTGTGGTAGATGACCTCGGACTCGTACTGCGCGCCGACGCCGGCGAGGAACTTGCGCTCCGCCTCCGGGATGCCGAGCCGCTCGAACGTGTTCTTGATCGTCTCGGGGACGTCGTCCCACGAGCGCGCGTTGAGCTCGGTCGGCTTGAGGTAGTAGAAGATGTTCGCGAAGTCGATCCCGCTGAGGTCGGAGCCCCAGTTCGGCATGGGCTTCGAGAGGAAGATCTTGTAGGCCTCGAGGCGGAAGTCGAGCATCCACTCCGGCTCGCCCTTGTGGGCGGAGATCTGCCGGATCACGTCCTCGTTGAGGCCGCGCTCGATCTTGATGACGGGGTTCTCCTCGTCATGGAAGCCGTACTTGTACTCGCCGAGGTCGACGTCTGCCACTTCGCTGCTCATCAGGACACCGCTTCCTTGTTGGCCATCTCCGCATACCCGGTGGTCTCGAGCTCCTTCGCGAGCTCGGCGCCGCCGGAGCGGACGATGCGACCGTCGACCAGCACATGGATGCGGTCGGGCTGAACGTAGTCGAGGATGCGCTGGTAGTGCGTGATGATCAGCGTCCCCATGTCGGGCCCCATCAGGGCGTTGATGCCGCCGGAGACGATCCGGAGCGCGTCAATGTCGAGGCCGGAATCGGTCTCGTCGAGGATCGCGAGCCGCGGCTTGAGCATTGCCATCTGCAGGATCTCGAAGCGCTTCTTCTCGCCGCCGGAGAAGCCGTCGTTGAGGGAGCGCGAGGCCATCGACTTGTCGATCTCGAGCATCTCCATGGCCTCCATGAGCTGCTTGCGGAACTCGGGGATGCGGACCGGGTTATCGGCGCCGTCGGGACCACCCTTGCGGTGCGCGTTGACGGCCATGCGGATGAAGTTCGCGACGGTCACGCCGGGGACGGCGAAGGGGTACTGGAACGACAGGAAGAGTCCGGCGCGGGAGCGCTCGTCGGCGGCCATGTCGAGCAGGTTGACGCCCTCGAAGATGACCTCGCCCTCGGTCACCTCGTAGCCGGGATGGCCCATCAGCACGTGGCTGAGCGTGGACTTACCAGAGCCGTTGGGGCCCATGATCGCGTGGATCTCGCCCTTCGACATCTCGAGATCGATGCCCTTGAGGATCTCCGTGTCGGAGTCGGCGATGTTGGCGTGCAGGTTGCGGATGACGAGGTCGGGCACTGGGGCTCCTGGAAGTTCGTTCGCGGTCGTGGTTCGAGACGTTGCTGTATTGGGGTCCTTCGCCAGTAGCGGCGCTGCGGACCACCGAAGCGTAGCGAAAATTAGGGTAGCCGAATGAGGGCACCCGAACATCCCTCAAATCGCGGGTATTCCCCCGCGCCTTAGCGCTCCGCGCCGGGCGCGCCCTCCTGCAGATACGACAGGAGCGCCGTATCCGTCAGCCACTCGATGGGGGCATGGTCGTCCGTCAGGGGATCCGTGCTCGGCGCGACGCGCTGCGTAGCCGCCGCGAGCTCGGTGCAGATCGGCGTCAGCGGCGCCGGTGCTCCGCGCAGCCGCGCCGGTGCGCCGGCCGCCGTCGCCTTGTCGCGATAGCCGACCACCACCGTATTGAAGGCGTTGACTCGGGACTGCTCGACGACAGGAAACACGGTCGCCATCGTCTCCGCAATTGCGGTCAGCGCCTGATCGTGCCCCTTCGGCGAGGCGACGTTGATCAGCACGGCCCCGCCGGGCTCCAGATGCGCCATGACGCTGCGGAAGAACTCCTGCGTGACGAGGTGGAAGGGGATGTACGGCTGGTGGTAGGCGTCGATGATGATGCCGTTGAAGCGCTCGTCCGACTGGTCGAGCCAGGGGCGCGCGTCGGCGGTGTGCACGGTCAGCCGAGCCTCGCGCATGCCGAGGTAGCGGTAGCCCAGCTCCGTCACCGTGCCGTCGATCTCGACGCCGTCGATCCACCAGGTCGGCCAGAAGCGGGCGTACTGGACAGCGGTTGTGCCACCGGCGTTGCCAAGCACGGCCAGCCGGCCGTCAGTCGGGCGGTCGATCGCGGCCGGCAGGCAGGCCGCACGATCCCAGTAGCCGCCGACCAGACCGCTCGGCCCCGGCTTGATGGAGTGCGTCGCCCAGCCTTCGTTGAGGCGCAGCACGCGGTCGCCGTAGGTGTCGTCAACAATCTGCGCGAACTGGGACGGCGTCTCCCCCTCCCAGACCACACGGTCACCGGGCGCGGCCTTGACCCCGGGCTCGGGGATCAGAAACAGCAGGGCGACGGCCAGCGGGATCAGCGCGGCGCGGCGCGGCAGGAGCGGCAGCGCCGCCAGCGCCAGCGCGATCGCAAAGACGAGCAGCGTGCGGCGCGTGCCGATCCACGGCACCAGCACCAGCACGCTGAGGAAGGTGCCGATCAGCGAGCCCACGGTCGACAGCGCGTAGAGGCGCCCGGAGATCCGGCCGGCCTCCTCGACCGAGTGCACCGCGAGGCGGATCGCCCACGGCGCGACGGCGCCGAGCGCGGTGATCGGAACGGCGAACATGATCAGCACGGCCGCGAACGAGCCGAACACGACCCCGGTCTCGACCGAGGAGAAGGCATCGGTCGCGGCCGACAGGAACGGGCGCGTGACGAAGGGCAGCACCGCGATCGCCGCGGCGGCAAGCAGGACGACGCCGCCGAGGTGCCGATAGGTCGGCCAGCGGTCCGCAATCCGGCCGCCCAGCCAGTAGCCGATCGACAGGTACAGCAGGGTCAGGCCGATCACGTTCGCCCAAACCAGCGTCGAAGTTCCGAAGAATGGGGCCAAAAGGCGCGCGGCCGTCAACTCCACGCCGAGCGAACACACGCCCGCCGCGAAGACGAGGACGTAGAGACGGAGACGCGCCATCCGGCGAACCGTACCCGCACATCGACCGTCTGTGGCGGAATGCGTTAATCCAATCGCAACACAAACGCCAACCACCATTCACAGCCGGGATCTACAACTAGGTCCATGGACAGCAACTGGACACCCACCCCGGGCAACGATCCCACGCCCTCGCAGTACACCCCCTACACGACGACGCCGCCCCCGGCCGCGCAGAACCAGCAGCGGCAGCGCGGCTCCCGCATGGTCATCCCCGTGCTGATCGCCTCGCTCCTGTCGGCCGGTCTGGCTGCCGGCGGCACCGCGGTGCTGATCGGGCAGGACGGCGGCTCCACGACCACCATCGTCCAGGAGGCCATCACGCCGGCGAACAACGCCTCTGGCTCCGAGAGCTCGGTGGCCATGCCGGCGGTGCAGACGGGCACCATGGACATCGAGCAGATGTACGAGAAGTACGGTGCCGGCGTCGTGCGCGTC
>JBIIFR010000149.1:0-4637 GCA_044237215.1 Gaiellales bacterium | reverse complement strand
GTGGCATCCTCTCGTCGATCCACGCGTTCGTCGCCTCCGACATCGGCTGGTACTTCATGGTCGGACTGGTGCTGATCATCGGCGGATCCTTCGCGCTGATCATGTGGCGCCTGCCGCGGCTGCGGGCGGACCAGCGCATCGAGTCGCTCGTCAGCCGCGAGGCAACGTTCCTCTTCAACAATCTGCTGCTCGTCGGCATCGCCTTCGCCGTCCTCTGGGGCGTCGTCTACCCGCTGCTGACCGAGGCGCTCGGCATGGTGCGCGAGTCCGTCTCGACGCCGTTCTACGAGTTCTTCGTGATCGTCTTCGGCCTGCCGCTCCTGCTCCTGATGGGCATTGGCCCGCTGATCGCGTGGCGGCGCGCGTCGCTGCGGCAGATCCGGCTCAGCTTCCTGTGGCCGTTCATCGGCGGCCTCGCCACCGGAATCGTGATGGTCGCCTTCGGGCTCGACTCGTCCTGGCCCGGCGTGGTCGCCATCAGCATCTGCGCCTTCGTCACCGTGACCATCGTCAGCGAGTTCGTGCGCGGCACGGCCGCCCGCCACCGCGTCGCGGGAGAGCGCTGGCCGATCGCGTTCCTGCACCTGGTCGACCGCAACCGCCGGCGCTACGGCGGCTACATCGTGCACCTCGGCGTCATCGTCTTCGTGATCGGCGCGGTCGGCGCGAGCGCCTACGAGACGCAGTCCCAAGGTGTCCTCGAGAAGGGGCAGTCACTCATCGTCGGCAGCAACACGCTCACCTTCGAAGGCGTCGAGTCCACGCAGGGGCCGAACTTCCGTCAGCGCGCAGCGGTGCTGCGCGTCACCAGCGACGGGGAGGAGATCGCCGTTCTCCGCCCGGCCAAGCGCTCCTATGTCCGCGAGCAGACCACCTCCAACGAGGTCGCCATCAACACAACGCTCACGCAGGGCGACCTGTTCGTCATCCTCGACGGCATCCGCGCCGACGGCGCCGTCCAGATCAAGGCCTTCTACAAGCCCGTCGTTGGCCTGCTCTGGATCGCCGGCTTCATCTTCTCCGCCGGCGTAATCCTCTGCGTCTGGCCCGATGCGCGCGAGCGTCGCCGCATTGCCAAGCGCTACAACGAAGAGTCGCTGCCGGGAGAGTCGTGATGCTCGCAGCCGTCATCCTCGCGGTGATCGCGCTCGCGGCGGTCATCTTCATCGCCTGGCCGCTCGTGCGCCCGCTGACCGTCGCGGACCAGCTCGACCCCCTCAGCGACGACCAGCGCCGCCGCCTTGCGCTGCGCGAGGAGCGCGATCTCGCGCTGCAGGCCATCAAGGAACTCGAGGTCGATCTCGCCACGAACCACATCGGCCAAGAGGACTACGCCGCGCTCGTCGCCGACTATCGCGCGCAGGCCGCAGAGGCGATCGCGGCGCTGGATGACGACGACGCGAACGCCGCCACGTAGGGTTCAACGCATGCCACCCGTCCGCTACGAGCAGCACGTCGCCGTCGCCGTCATCACCCTCGACGACGCCACCACGCGCAACGCCCTCAGCCCGGAGGCGCTCGAGCTCATCGAACTGCACGCGCTGTCGGCAGGGTCCGACCCTGCGGTGCGCCTGCTCGTCCTGACGGGCGCCGACGGAGTGTTCTGCTCCGGGGCCGCGATTCGCGCGTGGGAGGCGCTGGACGAGAGCGGGGAGACGCTGACGGATCGGGGCACGGGACTCGGCGACCTGCTCGCCCAATTGCCCATTCCCGTCCTCGCCTGCCTGCCCGGCCACGCGGTCGGAGGCGGCTCGGAGCTCGCGCTCGCCGCCGACTGGCGCATCGCCGACCCGGCGGCCGAGCTGCGCTTCGTCCATACCTCGCTCGCGTTGATGCCCGGCTTTGGTGGTCTGGGACGGCTCGAGCGTCTGGTTGGACCCGCCACCGCATTGCGGCTGCTGGCCACGCGCGCCCGGGTGGGGGCGGAGGAGGCGGAGCGACTGGGGCTGGTGGAGGCCGTCGTGCCCGCCGATGAGCAGCTGGCCTGGGCCACCGCTCTCGCCGAGCAGCTGAGCGGCTCGGACCGCTACGCGATCGCCGAGATCAAGGCCGCGCTGCGCTCCGGCGACGAGCGCGCGGCGTTTCTGCGTGTCTGGCCGCACCGGCAGCTGCCGGACCGTCTCGGTTCCTAGGCGGTCCGTCGGCTACCCTGTGGGCAGAACGCGAAGGGGATGTCATGAGCGCAGTTACCAAGGACGTCGTCATTGAGGCCCTCAACCAAGTTGAGGACCCCGAGCTGATGATGGGCATCGTCGATATCGGCCTCGTCTACGAGGTCAACGTCGATGAGGAGAACAATGTCGCGATGACGTACTCGCTGACGTCGATGGGCTGCCCTGCGGGTCCGCACATCGCCGCCGAGATCGAGCGCGCCATCGTCGAGATTCCGGGCGTCAAGGACGTCAAGGCCGAGCTCGTCTGGGCTCCGCCGTGGACGCCCGAGCTGATGAGCGAAGACGCCAAGTTCGCTCTCGGCTTCTAGCCGGCCTCGCACCATAGGCGTCTGAGCGCGACGTTCTTGGACCCGGGTCCAAAAACGTCGGCAATCGACGAATCAGGACCCGGGTCTAAAAACGTCAAGGTTCGACGTTTCTTGACCCGGGTCCAGAAACGTCGCGATTACCTGCGCGCCGGACCGCCGCGCGCATGCGAACGCGCGGGGTGGTGCGGCTCAGCGGTGGGGACGGCTCAGGACTCGTCGGTGGCAGTCTCGACTGCCACCTCGTCCTGCATGTCGGCGACGGCGGTCAGCACCTGAGTGGCGCCAGCCTCCTGTGCCTCGACCGAAGCCATCGTCTGCTCTTCGCGATCGTCGCCACGGCGATCCGGGCGACCGCCGCCGCCACGAGCACGCTCGAGCTTCGGCATCACGAAGGGGAGAAGACCCATCTCGCGGGCGCGCTTGATCTCACGCGCGGCGAGCGCCTGCTGGCGACGGGACAGGCCCGTCATGCGGCGCGAGCGAATCTTGCCGCGATCCGACAGGAAGCGCTTGAGGCCCTCGACATTGGTGTAGCGGATCTGGTCGTCCGTAATCTGGACGCGCTTGCGCTTCTTGGGGGGAAGCGTATTCCGCTTGCGTCGAACCTGCTGTGCCACGAGTCCTGTATCTCCCTGTAGGAATGCTGCGGGAGCATAGCCCAGATCGCGCGAAGAGCGTTCAGTACCTTGCTGCGTCGTCGCGTCCGAGCACCGCGAGCTCATCGGCACGCTCATTCAGCTCGATGCCCGCATGCCCCTTGACCCGCTCGAAGCGTACCTCGTGCGGCTCGGCTGCAGCGAGGGCCGCCTGCCAGAGATCCTGGTTCTCGACCGGCTTCTTGGCCGCCGTCTTCCAGCCGTTCTTCTGCCAGTTCTTCAGCCAGCCCTGGGTGAAGGCCTTCTCCACGTACGCCGAATCGGTCACCACCAGCACCTTCGACGGCCGGGTCAGCGTCTCGAGGCCTTTGATCAGCCCCATCAGCTCCATGCGGTTGTTCGTGGTCTCTGGCTCGCCGCCGTAGATCTCGTTCGTGTGGCCGCGCCAGATCAGGATCGCGGCCCAGCCACCAGGGCCCGGGTTGCCGGAGCACGCCCCGTCCGTCCAGATCTCGACCTCATCCTCAGCAGCGGGCATGGGGAGAACAGTACCGCCGCCGCCAACGCGACATTCTGGGCCCGGCCCCAGAATGTCGTCTCGGCCCGCGCGGTAGGCTCCGCGTGTGTCCACGCCCTCGCTCAAGGCGCTCGCCGAGCTCGTCCACGAGGACGACATCCTGCTTGGCGCCGCACCCGCCGAGCCGTACAGCGAGGTCGAGGCGGCGCTGCGCGATCGGGTCGAGCGCGGGCTGTGGGCCGACATGCGCTTTACGGCGGCCCGGCCCGAGGTGTCGTGCCATCCCGAACTGGCGGTGCGCAACGCGCAGACGGTGATCAGCGCGATCCTGCCGGTCTGGGAGCCCGCCACGCCGCGCCCTGATGGCCCGGTCGGCCGGCTGCCGCGGTACGCCTGGGGCGATCCGTACTCCACGCTGCGTGAGGCACTGGGCCGCGTACGCGACGCGCTCAAGGCCGATGGCTATCGCAGCGTCGTCCACGTCGATGCCAACCACCACGTCGACCGCGAGGGCGCACGCCGTGCCGGCCTGACGTTTGGCGGCAAGAACACGATGGCCATTGCGCCGGGGCTTGGTTCGTTCATCTCGATCGGCACGCTGATCACCGACGCGCCGCTCGACTACAAGGTGCCCGAGCCCGTGCGGCAGGGCTGCGGCTCCTGCACCCTCTGCATCGACGCCTGCCCGACGGGCGCGCTCGACGAGGAGTACGTCCTCAACGCCGAGCAGTGCATCTCCTACTGGACGCAGAGCCGTCGCGAGGTGCCGGAGGAGATCGCAGAGGGCATGGGCGATCAGGTCTACGGCTGCGACATCTGCCAGGACGTATGCCCGTACAACCAGGGGCCGACGGAGCGCCGTGCTGACCGCGCCCCATCAGGTGACGGCTGGGTGCGCCTCGACGCGTGGCTGGAGGCCTCGGAGGAGGACCTGCTCGAGCACTACCGCCGCCTCTACGTGCCCGACCTCGATGGGCGGTACCTCAAGCGCAACGCGCTGCTTGCGCTCGGCAACGGGCCGGAGGGGTATCGCGAGCTGGCG
>JBIIFR010000244.1:0-3232 GCA_044237215.1 Gaiellales bacterium | reverse complement strand
GACGACGAGCCGCTGGTTGAGCGCGTGGTCCACGCCGACGCGCTCGAAGAGGGGGACGTAGTCGGGATCGCCGACCACGGCGATGGCGATCCGCACCCCGAGCGACTTGGCCAAGAGCGCGATCAGCAGGTCGCGCTCGTCGCGCTCGGTGCAGCAGATGATGGCGTCGGCGTGACCGATGTTCTCGCGCTGGAGAAAACCGGCATCGGTTGCGTCGGCGCAGAACACGTCGGCCTGGGCAATCTCCTCGGCGCAGAGGCGAGCAACGGCCTGATTCGAATCGACGATCCGCACCCGCAGCCGCTGTGCGCAGAGGGCCCGTGCGATCGTCCGGCCAGTGGTGCCGCCACCGATGACCACGACCTCGCGGATCGCGGCCAGATCGCGCCGGGCCAGCCGGGTCGACCACTCGCGCGACGCCTGCGGCGAGGCGATCAGCACGATGCGGTCACCCTCCTGCACGATGTCGCCGCCGCCCGGGATGATGACGTCGTCGGCGCGGATCAGCGAGGCGATCACGCTCTCGTCGGGCACGCGGAGCTCGGCGATCCGCTGACCCACGATGTTCTCGGCCGCATCGGCGTGCACCTCGAACTCCACCATCTCCGCCCGACCATCGGCGAAGAGATCGGTCTGCAGGGCGCCCGGCATGCCGATCGCGCGGGCGACAGCCTGGGCGATCTCGTGCTCGGCCGAGATCATCACGTCCACCGGCAACTCGCCGGCGCGCCAGGCCGAGAGGTACTCGGCGCTCGAGGTGCGCACCACGATGCGTGCCTCGGTCAGCGCGCGGGCCTGCAGGGCAGCCACGATGTTGATCTCGTCGCGGTCCGTGGCGGCGATCACGAGATCGGCGCGCTCGATGCCGGCACCCTGCATGGCGGAGCGGGAGGTGCCGTTGCCCACGACGGTCATGACGTCGTAGCGGTTGCCGACCGCGCCGAGGTGCTCGGCGTCGAGGTCGATGACGGTCACGTCATGCTGGGCGTGGAGCGCGGCGACGACACTGGTACCGACTCGACCCGCTCCGATCACGAGAATGCGCATGCGTGCAGGGTAGAGGCTCTGGATGTCGTGCGCGCGCTATCCTGTCGCTGCGCAATGCACCGATCACCTGCAACTTCCTCCTATGCCTCGCATCCGACGACCCCGGCACCCTGCGGTGTCTCTGTCGGCTCCCGCTGTCGCGGAGCCGCGCGTCAGCGTGCTCGAAGCGGGTGGACTGCGCTGGATCCAGCTGGAGTCGCCCGGTCCCGCTGAGATCGCCTGGCTCGAGGAGGAGTACTCCTTCCACGAGCTCGATCTCGAGGACGTGCGCTCGCGTCGCCAGCGACCGAAGGTCGATGAGTACCCCGACTACGTCTTCGTCGTCCTGCACTTCCCCTGGTACGACAAGAGCTCGGAGCGGCTGTTCCCGGCCGAGGTCAACGCCTTCATCGGGCCCGATTACCTGATCACGATCCCGAACGTTCCGCTGAAGCCCGTCAGCAACGTCTTCCGCCGCCTCGAGGCCAACCCGGACGAGCGGGCGGAGTGGTTTGCGAAGGGCTCGGGCTTCCTCTTCTACGAGGTGCTCGACTCGCTCTACGGGTATTGCTTCCCGATCCTCGACCAGATCGGGCGCAAGCTCGAGGAGATTGAGGACCACATGTTCGAGCGCGATCCGGACGAGTCGATCGTCCGCCAGATCTCGAACGTCAAGCAGGAGATCATCGGCTACCGCAAGATCACGAAGCCGCAGCGCCCGGTGCTGCGCCAGCTCGAGCGGGCCGGTGAGCGCTACCTCGCCAGCGAGGATCTCGACATCTACTACGACGACCTCGTGGACTCCGCCGAGCGCATCTGGGACCTGCTCGAGAACTACAAGGAGGTCGTCGAGGCGCTCGAGGTGACGAACGAGACGGCGATCAACCACCGCCAGAACCGCATCCTGCAGGTGCTGACCGTCCTCACGGTCGTGTTCCTACCCGTCACCTTCGCGACCAACCTGTTCGGCATGAACGTGCCCGTGCCGTTCGACCACAGCGCCTTCGCCTTCGCCGCCATCGTCGGCGTCCTCGTCGCCGCCATCGGCGTCCTGCTGGGCGTCTTCAAGTGGCTGCGCTGGGTCTGAGCAGGTGGCCGACGCAGCCGCGGGGCAGAACCCCACGGCAGCGCCGCTCGCCTAGCGCGACCGGATCGACGTCGCCGCCGCCGTCTCCGCGATCCGCGTGACGGCGAGCTCGCCGGTGTCGGGCCCGAAGCGCTCGAGCGCCTCGGCAAAGCGCCCCCGCGCCGCCGCTGCGAGGTCGCTCGCGTAGCCGACCTCGGCTTCCAGCTCGCCGATCAGGCGCAGATCCTTCACGCACAGAGCCAGCGTGAAGGAGGGATCATCGTCGTCGGCGAGGATGTTGGGCAGGTCGTGACGGGCGACCCAGGAGTTTGCGGCGCAATTGGCGCCCTGCACGAGGGCGGCGAAGCGATCGATGTCGACGCCGCAGCGGGCGGCGAGGCTCATCGAGTCCGACAGCGCCGTCACGTGGATGAACCACAGCATGTTGGTGAGGAGCTTGGACGCCGTGCCCGCCGGTGCCGGCCCGAGGTGGACGATGTCGGTGCCCATCGCCCGGAGCTGCGGGAGCGCGGCGGCCAGCGCGGCGTCGTCGGCACCGCACATGAAGACCAACGTGCCAGCGGCGGCGCTGTCGGCCGCGCCGGTCACCGGGCCATCCACATGGAGCACGCCGTGGGCGGAGCAGGCCTCGTCGAGCCGGCGCGCCATGGGCAGATCGACCGTGGAGGCGTTCACGAGCACCGCGCCTTCGCGCATGCGCGCGATCAGGCCGTCCTCGCCGAGGCAGACGGCCTCGACATGCTGCGGCGCGGGCAGGGAGAGGATCACCACGTCCTCGGCCACCGGACCGGCCAGAGCCACGGTGGCGCCGTCGGCGACGAGCGCCGCGACGCGGTCGGCGGCGAGGTCGTCGACGGCGAGGGCAAAGCCGCCCTTGAGGAGGTTGCGGGCCATGCCGGAGCCCATGGATCCGAGGCCGATGATGCGGGTGTTGGTCATGGCCGTCACGCTACGCCCCTGACGGGTGTCACGCCTTCTCTCGCCCACCACGTGGAGGGCAGCACATTCCACGATGCGGGTGCGTTCCGCATCGTGAGCCAGCGCGCGCTAGTCCTGGTCGAGCGAGAGCACGCTGAGGAACGCCTCCTGCGGCACCTCCACGGCGCCGACGTACTTCAT
>JBIIFR010000148.1:0-4769 GCA_044237215.1 Gaiellales bacterium | reverse complement strand
GGCGCGTGCCACGCCCAGATGTACATCATGGGCACCGTCCTGCGCCATGGCTCGGATGAGCAGAAAGCAACGTACCTGCCCGGCATCGCCTCGGGCGACATCCGCCTGCAGGCCTTCGGAGTGACCGAGCCGGACGCCGGCTCCAACACGCTCGCCATCCGCACGCGCGCCGTGCAGCAGGACGACGGCTCGTGGGTCGTCGACGGCCAGAAGATCTGGACCAGCCGCTTCTTCCACTCGGACATGATGCTGCTGCTCGCCCGCACCTCCGAGCCCGTCGAGGGCAAGCCCAAGTGGTGGGGCCTGTCGACGTTCCTCGTCGATCTGCGCGAGGCTGACGGCGCGATCGAGGCCAAGGAGATCCGCACGATGATGAACCACGCCACGTGCGAGGTCTTCATCAAGAACCTCAAGCTCCCGGCCGAGGCGCTGGTGGGCGAGGAGGGCATGGGCTTCCGCTACATCCTCGACGGCATGAACGCCGAGCGCATCCTGATCGCCGCCGAGTGCGTCGGTGACGGGCGCTGGTTCATCGAGAAGGGCGCGGCCTACGCCTCCGAGCGCGAGGTCTTCGGCAAGAAGATCGGCTCGAACCAGGGCGTCCAGTTCCCGCTGGCCCGCGCCCACGCCGCCGTCGAGGCGGCCGACCTGATGCGCCGCCGCGCCTCCGAGCTGTTCGAGGCCGGCGAGCCGTGCGGTGCCGAGGGCAACATGGCGAAGCTGCTGGCCTCCGAGGCCTCGTGGCAGGCCGCCAACGCCTGCCTCGACGCCCACGGCGGCTTCGGCTTCGCCGAGGAGTACGACATCGAGCGCAAGTTCCGCGAGACGCGCCTGTACATGACGGCGCCGATCAACAACAACCTCGTGCTCGCCTTCCTGGGGCAGCACGTCCTGAAGATGCCGCGCTCCTACTAGGAGTTCGGAAACCGCACACGGAGGAGAGAGCCATGTCGCAGGTAGAGATTGACGGAGTCAACATCTGGTACGACGTCCACGGCGATGGCGAGGAGCACCTGCTCCAGATCGGCGGCGCGGGCTTCGCCCACGAGAACTTCGGCTTCGTCACCCATCTGATGACCCCGCACTTCAAGGTCATCGAGATGGACCTGCGCGGCTACGGCAACTCCGATCGCCCCGAGCAGCACTACGACATGGACCTCTGGGCCGATGATCTCAAGGCGATCCTCGACGATGCGGGCATCAAGAAGACGCACGTGCACGGCACGTCGATGGGCGGCATGGTCGCCCTCGCCTTCGCCGGCCGTCACCCCGAGTACATCGACCGTCTGATCCTCGACTGCCCGATGGCCAAGAGCGACTACATGGCGCGTTCCCACTGGGACGTCTGGGCCGCACTCGCCCAGGCTCAGGGCATGGGTGGCCGCGGACTCGCCCAGGAGATCGCGACGAAGTGCCTGTCGCGCGCGTTCCTCGACACCCCGGCCGGCGACGAAACCGTCGGCGTCATCCAGGGCGTGCTCGAGCGCAACTGCTCGGTACCCGTCTTCACCGGCGCCTGCGCCGCCATGCGCGACATGGACCTGCGCCCGTACGCCGCGAAGGTCACCGCCCCCACGCTCGTGATGGTCGGCTCCGAGGACTGCCTCACCCCGATCGACTCGGGCCCGGACGGTGCCGGCGCGCGCTGGATCCACGAGCACATCCCGGGCTCGCAGTTCTTCATCGTCGAGGGCTCCGGCCACACCAACCTGATGGAGCAGCCCGAGCTGTCCGCCGACGTGGTGATCCGGTTCTTCCAGGGCGAGAACGTCAGCAACGCGTAGGCGTCTGACGCGGGACGCCTGATGGACATCGTCAACCTCGGTCGTACGGGTCTCCGCGTCTCGCGCGGCTGCCTGGGCACGATGACGTTCGGCCGACAGGCCGATGAGGCCGAGGCCGGACGCATCGTCGAGCGCGCGCTCGCAGCCGGCGTGACGTTCATCGACACCGCCGACGCCTACCCGATTCCGCCAGACATCGAGACGAACGGGCTGACCGAGGAGATCCTCGGGCGCATTCTGAGTGGACGCCGCGACCAGGTTGTTCTGGCGACGAAGTGCCACTTCCCGATGGGACCCGCTGCGCACCAGCGCGGCAACGGGCGGCTCCACATCCGCCGCAGCGTCGAGGCCAGCCTGCGTCGGCTGCAGACGGACTGGATCGACCTCTTCCAGGTGCACCAGATGGATCCGCACACGCCGGTCGAGGAGACGCTCGACGTGCTCGAGGACCTGCGCCGCGAGGGCAAGATCCTCTACGGGGGCTCGTGCAACTTCAGCCCGGTCCAGACGGCGACGGCGGCGATCGCGGCTGCGCGCCTCGGCGTGGAGGGCTTCGCCTGCCTCCAGCCGCGTTACAACCTGTTGCACCGGCACTGCGAGCACGCGATCTTCCCGCTCGCCGCGGCCGAGGGCATCGGCGTGATCTCGTACAACCCGCTGGCCGGCGGCTTCCTCACCGCCAAGCACCGCGGTCGGCGCCCCGACGAAGATCCGCCGGCGGGTCGCTTCTCGCTGCCGGGCATGAGCGGCAACACGTATCGCCGTCGCTACTGGAACGAGACGATGTTCGAGCGCTCCGAGCGCATCTTCGCGATCTGCGACGAGGCGGGCCTCGAGCCGGCACGGGTCGCGGTCGGCTGGGTACTCGCGCAGGAGGCGGTCACGGCCCCCATCCTCGGTGCCTCGCACGCCGACCAGTTGGATGCCGTCCTCCCCGCCTTCGAGGAGCCACTCGGCGAGGACATCCTCGCGGCGCTCGACGAGGCCACGCGCGACGCCACGCTGGAGTGGGCGCAGTGAGCGCGGCGGAGATCCAGGCCGAACTCGCCGCCGTGGCGCACGACCTGCGCGTGCAGCGCGCGACGCTGCGCCTGCCGTCCACCGAGAGCGTGTTCCCGATCGCCTACGAGCACTGCGAGCCCGGGACGCACTCGATCCGCGACACGCCACGCCTCGACATGTCCAAGCAGCCCGTGGTCCTCGCGATGCAGGCCGGTGCCAGCCAGGTCGTCGAGGACGACTGCAACGTCACCACCGACGACCCGGGCTACCACGAGATGCGCGAGATGTTCGGCGGCATGCAGGCGCAGATCGTGACGGCCAACCGCGATGCGGACGGCGACATCGTGGGCCTCCTGTCCGTCCACGACCTGACCGCACCGCGCACGTGGACCGAGGCCGAGGCCACCCGCGCCCGCGCCGCCGCTGACCGCCTCCACGAGCTGACGCGCTGATGGCCGAGCACCACCTCGCCCCTCCGGTTCGCAAACGCCTCGTCGACGCGCCCGAGACGGGCCACAACCGTTGGCACCCTGACATCCCGCCCGCGCTCGAGGTGGAGAGTGGTGACGAGATCCTCGTCGACTGCCGCGACGGCGTCGACGGGCAGATCCTGCCGACCTCGACCGACGCGGACCTGAAGGACGTCGACTTCGACGCCCCGCACCCGATGACGGGGCCGATCTTCGTCAAGGGCGCCCAGCCCGGCGACGTGCTGCAGGTCGACATCCTCGACGTCAAGACCGACACCTTTGGCTCGACGGCGATCGTGCCCGGCTTTGGCCTGCTGGCGGACCGCTTTCCCGACTACTTCCTCGTCACGTGGGGCCTGCACGACGGCTTCGCGACGAGCGGCCGCCTGCCCGGCGTGCGCATTCCGGCGGATCCGTTCGTCGGCGTGATCGGCGTGGCTCCCTCGGCCGACCGCCTCGCCTTCTGGAACGAGCGCGAAGCCGCGGTCGGCGCGTTGCCGCCCACCGCGCACAGCGCGATCCCGGCGACCGAGCCGATCGCCTCCACCGGCGCGCGCACGATCCCCCCGCGCGAGCTCGGCGGCAACCTCGACGTGCCGCAGGTGCGCGCCGGCTCCAGCATCTTCTTCCCCGTCGACGTGCCCGGTGCCCTGCTCTCGCTCGGTGACGTCCACTTCTGCCAGGGCGACGGCGAGGTCTGCGCGTTCGCGATCGAGACGCACGGCCAGGCGCGCATCCGCGTCACCACCCTGCGCGACGTCAAGCACCGGCCCAACACGCCGCTGATCGAGTCCACCGAGCCCGCCTTCCGCGCGCGCCGGCACGTCAGCACGACGGGCCTGCCGATCGACGGCGCAGGGCAGATCCGCCCGATGGACACCACCCTCGCCGCGCAGAACGCGATCGAGGCGATGATCCAGTGGCTCGGCGACGAAGTCGGGCTCACCCGGGAGCAGGCCTACGTGCTCTGCTCCGTCACCGTCGACCTCCGCATCTCGGAGATCGTCGACGTTCCGCACCCCGTCGTGTCGGCCCTGTGCCCGCTCGACATCTTCCACGAGATCCGCGAGACCCGCGGGTAACACGAACACCACCAGGAGGTACCAGACATGGGCGTAGTCAAGGGATGGGAAGGCCGGTTCTACGAGGACTTCGAGATCGGCGACGTGTATCGCAGCACGCTCGGCCGCACGATCTCCGAGGTCGACAACACGTGGTTCACGAACCTCACGCTGAACACGAACCAGTCGCACTTCAACGCGGCGTTCGCCGAGGCCTCGCCGTTCGGCAAGATCCTCGTCAACTCGGCCTTCACGGTCGCCCTGGTCACCGGGCTGTCCGTGACCGACGTGTCGGAGAACGCGATGGCGAACCTCGCGTGGGACGACATCAAGCTGCCCAATCCGGTCTTCGTCGGCGACACCCTCTGGTGCGAGTCCGAGGTGCTGGAGAAGCGTGAGTCGTCGAGCCGCCCGTACGTCGGCATCGTCGGCATCCGCTCGCGCGGCCTCAA
>JBIIFR010000147.1:0-4791 GCA_044237215.1 Gaiellales bacterium | reverse complement strand
CGACGCGTAGCGCGAAGGTGAGCGCATGAGCACGTTCCGCGCCAATCTGCAGAAGCAGCCCGTCAAAACGCCGCGACGGCTCTGGATCGAGGCGATCGTGATCGGCCTCGCCAGCGAAGGTTTCCTCGCCGGTGCGCTGATGCTGCTCGGCAACCCGACGGCGTTCGGCCCGCTGCTCGTCTTCGTGATCGCGGTGGTCCTCGGCTGGCGCTACGGCCCGCTGCGGGGCGCCGTCGCCTCGATTGCGCCGATCGGCGTCTTCGTCGTGGCGGAGATCATCCGCGACCTGCTCGGCGGCACGGGCGGCGCGGGCATCGTCGGCACGATCGTGATCGGCGTCGCGGTGTCGCTGATGATCGCCTTCGCGGCGTTTCTCGCCGGCGCCATCCGCACGCGCTACCGCCCCCGACCGCCCGCGTAGTCCCCGGTCACGCGGTGGCGGTCTCTGACACACTGCGGTTGTGAGCTGGTTCGAAGCGATCGTGCTCGGCATCGTCCAGGGGCTGACCGAGTTCCTGCCGATCTCGAGCACGGGACACGTGCGGGTGATCCCCGCCCTGGCGGGCTGGCCCGACCCGGGCGCATCGTTCAGCGCCGTGATTCAACTCGGCACGATGGCCGCCGTGCTCCTCTACTTCCGCCGCGACGTCGTCCTCATCACGTCCGCCTGGGTGCGCGGCCTCTTCAACGCGGAGGTCCGCCGCACGCGCGACAGCATCATGGGCTGGTACATCGCGCTCGGCACGGTCCCCGTCGTGATTTTCGGCTACGCCTTCCGCGACCAGATCCACAATGGCGCGCGCTCGCTGATGATCGTCGCCTTCGCCCTGGTGATCGGCGGCGTGATCATGCTCGCCGTCGACCGCGTCTCGACGCGCCAGCGCACCATCGAGAGCGTGGGGGTGAAGGACGCGATCGTCGTCGGCCTCTGCCAGGCGCTCGCACTTATCCCCGGCACGTCGCGCTCCGGCGCCACGATCGTCGGCGGCCTCGTGCTCGGCTTCGACCGCGAGACAGCCGCGCGCTTCTCGTTCCTGCTCAGCATCCCCGCCGTCGTGCTCAGCGGCCTGTTCGAGCTGCGGGACGTGGGCGGCGGCGATGGCACGCCGATTCTCGCCACGATCATCGCGACCATCTTCGCGTTCATCTCGGGCTACGCCTCGATCGCGTTCCTGCTGCGCTACCTCGCGCGGCACACGCTGACGGTGTTCGGGGTCTACCGCATCATCTTCGGGCTGCTGATCTTCGGGCTCGTGCTGACCGACTCGATCACGTAGGCCTTCCGCTGCCGGAGCGCCACCGCCGCGGCGTTGATCAGCCTGCGATCGGCTGCGGCAGCGATGCGGGCGACGTGGCGCACGACGTCACCGATGCTGGGCTGAGAACCGGCGTGGACGGGCTCGTGCAGGCGGACACCGCGAAGAAGTGCAGCGTGCCGTCTGTGCCGAGCGCATACATGCGGCCCGCATACCCGGGCGTGATCATCCAGGCTGGCGCTGAAGGACTGTTGATCGCCGACTGCGCGAGCGTCTTGCCCGTGGCCTGGTCCACCCACAGGACGCTCTCCGTCCACTGGCCCGAATTCGCATTCGCGGCGGTGAAGTTGGATTGGAGGTACTGCGAGACGAGCACCCTGTCGTCAGCCGGTCCGATCGAGTTGAAGTAGTCCGACGTCCGCCAATCGGGACGGCTCCAGACGACCTTCATCGTGCCCGTCGACTGGTTGAGGCGCATCGCGTAGACGCCGCCCACGAGCCAGTCCTGCATGAAGAACATGTTGTTCTCTGGGTCGGTCGAGAAGCTCGCAGGCTGCTCGCTCACGACCCCGGGCGGCAGCGTTCGACCCCAGGGGCAGTAGCGGTGCCAGACGTTGGCGTTGCTCTGGCTGACCGCGACCGCGCAGATCGGGACGGTCGTCGACGTGATCGCGTTCGTGTTGAAGATCACCCACCTGCCGAGCGGCACCGGTGCGTCGCCGGCACCCTGGCCCGGCAGCAGGTACGTCGGCGTCCACGTCGTGTCCTGCAGCAGCGTCTGCGTCTTCGGGTTCCAGATCACGCGGATGCCCTGCGTGGCACCGGCGAGGTACATGTAGGTCTTGCCCAGCTGGCTGACGAGGGTCGGACGCGCCGTCACGGACTGGTTGAGCTCCAGCGAGGCGATGGTCTTCAGCGTGACGGGGTCGGCCGCGATGACCGTCGTGTTCGGCTGCGGTCCGAAGTGCGGGATGCAGAACGACATCGCGTTGCTGCCTTGGATCGGACAGCCGTTGGAGCGCGTCTGCGTCTTCATCAGGATCGCCCCGCCCGCGTCGGGCGAGACCGCGAAGCCGTCGAGGTTCACGTCCACGGGTTGCCCGGCGCTGAGCGTCTGCTGCTGCGACGTGACGATCGCGCCGGTCGTGGGATCGAGTTTGTAGATCGTCGGTCCGACGACGGCAGCGACCCAGCCGCCCTTCACGACCGCCATGCTCGGCGGCAGGATCCACTGTCCCGGAAGCAGCGGCAGGAAGGTCTTCCACACCTGCTGGCCCGTGTTCGGATTGAAGCGGGCGACGTACGGGCCGGCCGTGTACCCGGCGATCGGGGTGCCGGGCGCGCCGCCGATCAGGAAGGCCTGGTTCGGCCCCCCGAAGACGACGATCTGGATCCCGCCGGGATACACGTGCGGCGAGAGGAACTGCGCGACCTGGTTGCGCCCGGTGAGCGTGCCGGTGAAGGTCGCGCAGGGCTGCAGCCCGGAGTGGATCGCATCCGTCACCTCGGGAGCACCGATTGCCGGCGCGTAATTCGTGTAGTGGTTGCTGGGATCAGCGGCGTATGCCTTGATGCAGTCCACCTCGTCGCGGATCACGTTCGGGTTGCCCTGCTTCGCCGACGTCACGACGTAGGGTGCCGCGGTCGTCGCAGCAGTGGACGCCTGCGCGACGCTTGCCACGATCATCAGCAGGCCGGCCAGCGCGACGATGACGCTGATCGCCCCCACGCGTACCCGCCCTCGCGGCCGACGGATGCCGCCCGCAGCGACCATCAGAGGAGGCGCCGTCGGGGTGTGGCGAAGAACTCCATAGAGACTCAAGGGTTGCTTTCGTTCGGGGAGCGAAAAGGGACCCTGGAGGACGCCTCTCTCGAGCGAGCGTACAGCGTGCGGACGGCAATGCGTACAGCGTCTGCAGTGCGGCCTCGCCTCATCGCCTCTCGTGTGGCACGCTCCCGGCGTGGCCTACGCCGCCTGGATGCAGCAGGGCGTGCGCGTGCTCGGTGGCTGCTGTGGACTGACGGTGCCGCACATCGAGGCAGCAAATCGGGCACGCGCCGCCTTCGGCGCGTAGCGGCTAGGCCTTCGGGCCGTACCCGGCCTCGGTGAGGCCCTTGCGCAGATCGACGATCAGCTGCTGGTCGATGTCATGGTGCCCGGGATCCTGGATCCAGAACTGCGACTCGCCGACGTTGATCTTGACCTTGCCGTTGTGCTCCTCCTCGACCGTGCCGACAGCCTCGAGCAGCGAGCGCACCTCGCGCCAGTGGATGTTGCCGGCGCGCTGGTGGTCGAACAGGTGGTCGAGGGTGTTGCGGTGGTGGTTCGAGAGGTGCTCGGACATCGTCGTCTCCGTGTGCCGTTGGGGAGGGCGAAACGCGCCCGTCCCTCCATCATAGGAACCATCGGGCCCGCGGCGTATGATCAGACGACCCTACGCACCGGAGAATGCCCATGCGCCGTTCCATCCCCGCCCTGCTGATCGCCATGCTCGTCCTTGCGCTCGGCGCGACGACCGCACTGGCGGATGGCTCCCAGACCGTCACGCCCACCAAGAAGCAGAAGGCCGGCATTCTGAAGGCCTGGAACAACGGCGATGCCGTGCCGGCGAACAAGTCGAAGTGCTACACGGTTCAGCTCTCGAAGAACAACAAGGTCTGGGCCGGCCTCAAGTTCAACACCAAGGCCACGGGCTGCGGCGCCGCGGCCTTTGATGGTACCGCGCTCCTGTGGGGCTCGGGCGGCTCGTGGAACCTGTTCATGGAGGGCTCCTCGGTCGACGCCGCGACGTGCACCGCGATGGCCAACGCGCTCGGCATCAATCCGTGGGTCGACCTCGTCGACTACGCGGGCGGCATGGGCTGCGAGAACATCGACTGATGATCGGCATGGCGGGGCGCCCCTTGCGGCGCCCCGCCTGACCATCCCGCTCGCGCACAGTCGCTACCCTGCGGGACGTAGGGCCCGTAGCTCAGCGGATAGAGCACCAGGCTTCGAACCTGGGAGTCGCACGTTCGAGTCGTGCCGGGCCCGTCATGGCGCGTCGCTGGCGGGGTACATGGAGATCGCTTATTCTCTCGTCCATGCGTCTGCCGTCGCCGGCCATGATCGTCGCAGTGATTGCGCTTATCCTCGCGGCTTCGGGCACCGGCTGGGCCGTCACGCAGCTACCGAAGAACAGCGTGGGCACGACCCAGCTGAAGAGCAACGCGGTCGTCTCGAGCAAGGTCAAGGACGGATCTCTGCGCGCTGCCGACTTCGCGACCGGTCAGCTTCCGGCGGGCGCGACGGGCGCGACGGGCGCAACCGGAGCGCGCGGGCCGTCTGATGCGTGGGTTTACACCGCCAGCAGCGTCACTCTCGGGCAGACGGAGACGAAGGTAGTGGAGTCAGCCACGCTGCCGGCGGGGTCGTACACCACAATCGCCCTGCTTAGCATCGAGAACTCCGCCGACGCTTCTCTCGCGCTCGGAATCGTCTGTTCGCTCACGCCGTCCACCTACGACACGGGGACGCTCAGCGTGGAAGAGCGCG
>JBIIFR010000146.1:0-4797 GCA_044237215.1 Gaiellales bacterium | reverse complement strand
TCGTGGAAGCGGCTGCCGTCGACGATCCGGCCGATCACCTCGCGCACGTCGTACGGCACGCGGTAGTCGACGGGGACGATGCCGAGCAGGTCCTCCGGATCGTGCAGCGGCGCCTCGGGTGCGTCGACCGCCCAGGTCGGCGCGGGGGCGGGGCCGAGCGTCCGGATCGCCTCGCGGACCAGGGCGAGCGCGTGCTCGTCGTCGATCGCCTCATGGTCGGCGACGCCGGAGATGCGGGTGTGGACGGCGGAGCCGCCAAGCTCCTCGGCGGTCACCTCCTCGCCCGTCGCGGCCTTCACCAGCGGCGGGCCGCCGAGGAAGATCGTGCCGGTGCCCTTGACGATGATTGTCTCGTCGCTCATCGCCGGCACGTAGGCGCCGCCGGCGGTGCACGAGCCCATCACCGCGGCAATCTGGGCGATGCCCGCCTGCGACATGCGGGCCTGGTTGTAGAAGATGCGGCCGAAGTGGTCGCGGTCGGGGAAGACGTCGGCCTGCATCGGCAGGAAGGCGCCGCCCGAATCGACCAGGTAGATGCACGGGAGGCGGTTCTCGAGCGCGACCTCCTGCGCCCGCAGGTGCTTCTTGACCGTCAGCGGGTAGTACGTGCCGCCCTTGACCGTCGCGTCGTTGGCGACGATCACGCACGGGCGGCCCTGCACGACGCCGATGCCCGTGACGATGCCGGCCGACGGAACGACGCCGTCGTACTGCTCCCACGCGGCGAGGGCGCCCAGCTCGAGGAAGGCACCGTCGGGATCGACGAGGCGATCGATGCGCTCGCGGGCGAGCAGCTTGCCACGGCCGCGGTGCTTCTCGCGGGCGGCCTCCGAGCCGCCGGCGGCAATCAGCGCGCGCCGCTCGGTCAGCAGCGCGATCAAGCCCTCCATCTCCTCGGAGCGCGCGGCGAACAGATCGCCACCGCGATCGGCATGAGTGGGGAGAATCGTCATCTTCGGCTCCCGGGAAGTCTACGTCGTCCCCTCGACCGGCCGGCGACACCCCGGGAACGGGTAGCATCGTGCCGTGGCCAGCTCGCAGGAGATCACCGACGTCGTCGTGATCGGTGCCGGCATGGCCGGGCTCAGTGCAGCGTGGGATCTCCGCGATCGTGCGCCGATCGTCCTCGAGTCGACCGACCGCGTCGGCGGCCGGCTGATGTCCGTGCCGCGGGGCGAGCACTGGCTCAACCTCGGCGCGCACGTCTTCGCCGGCGAGGATTCCGGGGTCGGCCGGCTCGTGGCCGAGTCCGGCGCGCATGCCGTGGACATCCCCGGCACCCTGACCGGCGTCTCCTACGGCAATCGGCTCGTGGTCGATGGCCGCGTCGAGCTCTATCCGTTCCGCCTGCCGATCTCGTGGCGTGGCAAGGTCGAGTTCATGCGCGCGGGTCTCAAGCTGCGTCGGCACGTCGCGACGTACGCCAAGGTCGTGGCGCCGCTGCCCGGCGAGTCACTGCCGGAGCGCCAGGCGCGGATGCTCAACTTCATGGATGACCGCTCGGCGATGGACGTGCTCGGGCCGCTCTCGCCCGAGGTCGACGCCTTCTTCCGCTGCACGCTGACGCGCGGTACGGGCGAGCCGGAGGAGATCGCGGCTGGCTACGGCCTCGGCTACTTCCACATGGTCTGGGACAAGTCCGGTGGGCTGGCCCGCAACATCGTCGGTGGCACGCAGACGCTGATGGACGGGCTGGCGGCGCCGCACGGCGACCGCCTGCGGGTCGGTGCGCGCACTACGCGCGTGGCCCAGGACGCCGACGGCGTGACGGTCGAGTACGAGCAGGACGGGGTTGCACACACGCTGCGCGCGAAGGCGGCGGTCGTCGCCACGCAGGCGTTCGCCACGCGTGAGATCGTCGAGGGCTTACCCGCCGACATGCTCGCCGCGATGCACGAGTTGCGCTACGGCCCCAACGTCTGCGCGGCGTTTCTGACCGACGAGGACGGGCCGCAGCGCTGGGACGATGTCTACGCGATCGCCACGCCGAACCGCTCGATCACGATGCTCTTCAACATGGACAACGCCTTGCGCGCGACCGGTGCTCCGCGTGGCAAGGGCACGAGCTTCATGGTCTACGCGGTCGCGGATCTCGGCAAGCAGGCGCTCGCGATGGCGGATGAGGATGTGCTCGACAGCTACCAGCGTGATCTCGAAGAGGTGCTGCCCGAGGTCAAGGGGCGCATCGTCGAGCGTGTGCTGCGCAAGGTCGATGGCGGTCTGCCGTTCCCGCACGTCGGCCGCGGCAAGCTGCAGGCGGCGCTGACGCAGCCGCTGGGCCGCATTCATCTCGCCGGCGACTACCTCGGCTCGTGGTACGCCGAGACCGCGGCCCTGACGGGTGCGTGGTCGGCGGAGAACGTCAAGAAGCAGTTGGACGCGTGAGCGCCATCGATGACCTGATCCACGAGGGTCCGGTCCCGATCGACGGCGGCTTCGCGACTGAGCTCGAGGCGCTGGATTACGACCTGTCGAGCGACCTCTGGTCGGCGCGGCTGCTCCAGGACGGGCCGGCGGCAGTCGAGGCCGTGCACCTCAACTACCTGCGGGCCGGGGCGCGGGTCTCGATCACCGCCTCGTACCAGGCGAGCCAAGAGAGCTTCGCGACGGCAGGCATCCCCGCCGCCGAGGCCGATCGCCTGCTCGGCACGAGCGTCGCACTCGCCCAGGCCGCCCGCGCCGCGTTCGAGGCCGAGCAGCCCGACGCGCCCCTCACGCTGGTCGCCGCCTCGCTCGGGCCGTACGGCGCGATGCTGGCCAACGGGCAGGAGTACACCGGCGACTACGAGGGCGCCGGTGTCGAGGCGATTGCCGCGTTCCATCGCCCGCGTGTCGCCGCGCTGCTTGGGGCGGACCCCGACGTGCTGGCCTGGGAGACGATCCCCAACCTGCTTGAGGCCGACGCGATCGCGCGCCTGCAGGCCGAGTTCGATGGCCCTCCGGCCTGGGTCTCGTTCCAGTGCCGCGACGCCGGCCACATCGCCGATGGCTCCACGATCGAGGACGCCATCGCCCGCGTGAAGAATGCCCCGGGCCTCCGCGCGGTCGGCTGTAACTGCACGGCACCCGAGCACGTGCTCGAGCTGATCGGCCGCTGCCGCACCGCTGCCCCCGACCTCGCCGTTGTCGTCTACCCGAACGACGGTCGCGTCTGGGATGGCGCAGCGCGCGCGTGGGCGACGGGCGGTGCTGGCGGCTTCCCGGACGACACGGTCCGCAGCTGGGCCGCGGCCGGTGCGACGCTGATCGGCGGCTGCTGCGGTGTCACGCCCGCAGGTGTGGCGGCGATCGCCACTGCGCTGCGTTCCTGAGGCGAGATCCAGGCTCGCTCGGGACGCAGAGCGGACACCACAAACCTCGGTTTGTCCTGTCCTCTCCGAGCCGCCGGCGCACAGCTGATCCCGCTAGGCTGACCACGTGGAGCCGGAGCAGCACGACGTCATCGTGATCGGCGCCGGCATTGCCGGCCTCAGCGCGGCGTGGGATCTGCGCGATCGGGACGTCATCGTCCTCGAGCGTGCCCACCGCGTGGGCGGGCGCATCTGGTCGGAACAGCGCGGTGAGCTCTGGCTCAACCTCGGCGCGCACGTCTACGCCGGCGACGATTCGGCGGCCGGCATGCTCATGCGTGAGGTCGGTGCCGAGCCGCGTGACATCCCCGGCGTCCTGACCGGCGTGTCCTACAAGGGCCGGCTGGTGGCCGACGGACCACTCGAGCTGTACCCGCTCAAGCTGCCGCTCTCGCTGCGCGGCCGCGCCGAGTTCATCCGCACCGGGCTCCGGCTGCGCAAGCTCGTCGCGCAGTACGGCGAGATGGCCAGGCAGCGTCCGCAGGAGCAGCCCGCAGCGCTACAGCAGCGCATGCTCGAGTTCATGGACGACCGCTCGTTCACCGACGAGCTCGGTGTGCTGCACCCTGAGGTCGACGCGTTCTTCCGCTGCACGCTCACGCGCGGCACGGGCGAGCCCGAGCAGATCGCGGCGGGCTACGGCATCGGCTACTTCCACCTCGCGTGGAACAAGGAGGACGGGCTCGGCCGCAACATCGTCGGCGGCCCCCAGACGCTGATCGACGGCCTCGCCGCCCCGCACGGCGACCGCGTCCGCTTCGGCGTCGTCGTCAACCGCGTCACTCAAGATGCGGATGGCGTGACGGTCGAGTGCGATGACAATGGCACGCGCCGCACGCTGCGCGCGAGGGCCGCGATCGTGACCACGCCGTCGCACGTCACGGCCGAGCTCGTCGCTGGCCTCCCGGCCGCGACGGACGCCGCCCTGCGTGCGATCACGTACGGCCCGATGATCTCCGCCGCCTTCCTAACCGACGAGGAGGGCCCGCAGCGCTGGGACGACATCTACGCGATCGCGACGCCCGGGCGAGCGACGTCGATGCTCTTCAACATGGGCAACGTGCTGATGCCGCAGCGCCACCGCGGCTCGAGCTTCATGTCGTACTCGTCCGCGGACCTCGCCCGCCGCATCATGGGCGAGTCCGACGAGACGATCCTCGACACGTACCAAGCCGAGCTCGAGACCGTCTTCCCCGAGCTGCGCGGCCACGTCGTCGAGCGCCTCCTCCACCGCACCGACCCGGGTATTCCGTACCCCTTCGTCGGCCGCAGCCGTATCCAGTCGGCCCTGATGGAGCCGCTCGGGCGCGTGCACCTCGCCGGCGACTACCTCGGCTCCTGGTACGCCGAGACGTCCGTGTGGACCGGGCGACAGGCCGCCGCCATCGCCGCGACGCAGTAGGACGCGTCAGCTGCTGAAGACGGCGTCGGGCATGAAACACCCGAC
>JBIIFR010000145.1:0-4813 GCA_044237215.1 Gaiellales bacterium | reverse complement strand
GGAGGCGCCGGTCGTCATAACGCCTCCCGCGCCCGCCGGCGCGTCGGAGGAGGCACCACCGTGGGATGCTCCGGCGGCTCCGCCCGCACCGCCGGCGCCGATCACGCCCGTCGCCGAGCCGGCAGAGCCCGAGTCGTTCCACGCCGACGACGAAGACGCGTCGAGCGCCCCGCCGGCCCCCGTTGCCCCGCCGGCACCACCCGTGGTGGAGCGACCGGCCGTGCCGCCCGCAGCGGAGCAGCCGCCGGCACCGCCCGTCGAACCCGCCCCGGCGGAGGCACTGCCCGCACCGCCGCGTGCACCCGCCGGCGATCTCGACCTGCCGATCGCGGAGCTCCACGACGTCTGGGCCGAGGCGCTGTCGCGCGTCTCGCCGAAGCTGCGTTCGATGCTGACGCCGGCCGCACCGCTGCGCATCGAGCGCGGCGCAATCGTGATCGCGTTCCCGAGCGCGAGCCAGTTCCAGAAGAGCCAGGCCGACCGCGAGCAGAACCGCCACGAGCTCGCCGCCGCGCTGTCGACCGCGCTGGGCGCCGACGTCCGCGTCGTCCTCGAGACCTCTGACGACGGCGGCCCGCCGCCCGCGCTGCCGGTCGCCGCACCGGTCGCCGCTCCGACGCCCGCTCCCGTCGAGCTCGATCCCAACATCGTGCACTCCGCCGACTACGACGGGGAGCTCGACGACCCGCACACCCGCGAGGAGGAGTTCGTCCGCAGCCTCGTGGAGACACTCGACGCCAGCGAAGAGGAGATCGGATGAACCAGAAGGCCATGATGAAGCAGATCCAGCAGATGCAGGCGGCCATGGCCACTGCGCAGGAGGAGCTGGCCGTGCTCGAGGTGACCGGGCAGGCCGGCAACGGCCTCGTCACTGCCACGTGCACCGCCGCCGGCGAGTGGCGTAGCCTCACGATCGATCCGAAGCTCCTCGATCCCGATGATCCCGACATGGTCCAGGACCTCGTCCTGGCGGCCCTCAACGACGCGAAGGCCCAGGCGGAGGCCGCCCAGCAGTCGCGGCTCGGTCCGCTCACGTCGGGCATCAACCTGCCGGGGTTCTAGCCGGCGTGCTGCCACCCTCCGCCGAGGCGCTCGTCCGCGAACTGACGCGTCTGCCCGGTGTCGGGCGCCGCTCCGCGCAGCGCCTCGCCGTGCACCTCCTGCGGGTGCCGGAGGGCGATGCGCTGCAGCTGGCCGGCGCGATCGAGCAGGCGCGAGCGCGGATCCGGCCATGCCCGGAGTGCTTCGGCTTCGCCGAGGACGGGCTCTGCCCGATCTGCCGCGACACGCGTCGCGACGAGTCGATCCTGTGCGTCGTCGAGGCGCCCCAAGACGTCGATCCGATCGAGCGCTCCGGGGCCTTCCGCGGCCGCTACCACGTGCTCGGCGGTGCGCTCTCGCCGCTCGACGGTGTTGATCCCGAGGATCTCACGATCCGCCAGCTGGTCGAGCGCGTCGGGCGCGGCGGCATCGTCGAGGTGATCATCGCCACGAACCCGACGATGACGGGCGAAGCGACGGCCGCCTACATCGCCGGGCTGCTGCGCGAGCGCGCGAGCGTCACCCGGCTCGCCAGCGGCCTGCCTGTCGGTGGCGACCTCGAGTTCGCCGACGAGGTTACGCTCGGGCGCGCCCTCGACGGGCGTCGCACGATCGACGCCTGACTGAGCCGTGAAATACCACTCTCTGCAACCATGCGGTGCGTTATGGCAGCCCGTCCGGAAGAGGATTTCGACACCGTCGTGATGAAGTTCGGCGGCTCGTCCGTCGCCGATGCCGACAAGATCAAGAACGTCGCGAAGCGCATGGTCGCGATGCGGGAGCGCGGCAAGCGCGTGGTCGGCACCGTCTCGGCGATGGGCAAGACGACCGATGGGCTGATCGAGCTCGCCAATCAGGTGTCCGCCGAGCCCGCCGGGCGCGAGATGGACATGCTGCTGTCGACGGGCGAGCGCATCTCGTGCGCCCTCGTCGCCATGGCGATCCACGACCTCGGCTATGAGGCCGTCTCGCTGACCGGGTCGCAGGCCGGCATCGAGACCGACGCCGCGCATACGAAGGCGAAGATCACGAACATCCGCGCCGACCGCGTCGTCGAGGCCCTCGATAAGGGCAAGATCGTGCTCGTCGCGGGCTTCCAGGGCGTATCCCCGGAGACGCGGGACGTCACGACGCTCGGCCGCGGCGGCTCCGACGCCACTGCCGTCGCGCTGGCTGCCGCCCTCGGCGCCGCGTGCGAGATCTACTCCGACGTCGCCGGTGTCTTCAGCGCCGACCCGCGCCTCGTCCCCGACGCGCGCAAGCAGGACCGCATCTCCTACGACGAGATGCTCGAGATGTCCGCGTCGGGGGCCAAGGTCCTGATGCTCCGCTCGGTGGAGCTCGCTCGAAATCACGGCGTGCGCGTGCACGCTCGCTCGACCTTCTCGGACGAGGAGGGAACCTGGATTGGAGAGGAAGGCATGGAACAGGCGATCATCTCCGGTGTCACGCACAACGAGAAGGAGGTCGTGTTCACGTTGACCGGCATTCCCGATGTGCCCGGCGCCGCTGCGACGGTCTTCGATGCCGTCGCGAAGCACGGCGTCAACGTCGACACGATTCTGCAGAACGTGGTGCACGGCGTGGCCGAGCTGTCCTTCTCCGTGCCCACCGAGGACGTCCCCGCGGCGCGCCTGGCGATTCAGGACGCCGAGGCGACGCTCGGCGACATGCAGGTCGAGGAGGATCACAACCTCGGCAAGGTCAGCCTGATCGGCGCCGGCATGCGCTCGCATCCGGGCATCGCGGCCAAGATGTTCCGCACGCTGGCCGACCTCGACATCAACCTCCGCATGATCGCGACGTCGCCGATCAAGGTCTCCTGCATGGTGCAGAAGAGCGAGGTGCCGACGGCCGTCCGGGCGCTGCACGCCGCCTTCGAGCTGGAGAAGGACCCGACCGAGGAAGAGGCCGTCCGTGGCTAGGGTTGCGATCCTCGGCGCGACCGGCGCCGTCGGCCGCACGATGCTGGAGGTGCTCGAGGAGCGCTCGCTGCCGATCGACGAGCTGGTGCTGCTCGCGTCTGTGCGCAGCGCCGGCACGCAGGTGATCTTCAAGGGTGCTGAGCTGACGGTGCAGGCCGTCTCGCCCGAGGCCTTCGCCGGTGTCGACGTGGCGATCTTCTCGGCCGGTGCCACGCGTTCGCGCGAGTGGGCCCCCGTCGCGGTCGCCGCGGGCGCAACGGTCGTCGACAACTCGTCCGCGTTCCGCATGCAGGCCGACGTCCCGCTCGTCGTCGCCGACGTCAATCCCCACGCCGCGCACTCGCACAGTGGGATCATCGCCAACCCGAATTGCTCGACCATGCAGCTGATGCCGATCCTCCGCCCCGTGCGCGACGCGGTCGGCCTCGAGCGCATCACCGTCGCGACGTACCAGGCCGTCTCCGGCACGGGCCAGTCCGCCATCGACGCGCTCCGCGAGGAGGCCGCCGACGTGCTGGCCGGCAACGACGATCCCGAGGCGCGCCAGTACCCGAAGCCGATCGCGTTCGACGTCCTGCCGGTGGCGGGCTCGTTCTCCGGCGACCAGGGCTACACGGATGAAGAGCTGAAGCTCGTCCACGAATCTCGCAAGATCCTCGAGCTGCCCGACCTGCGCGTCTCCGCGATGTGCACCCGCGTCCCGGTCATCAACGGCCACTCCGAGGCCGTCTGGCTCGAGACGCGCGAGCCGCTATCGGCTGCCGCGTTCCGCGCGATGCTCGACGCCGAGGCCGGCATCACGGTGCTCGACGACGCCGACACGATGACGTACCCGACGGCCCGCCAGGCCACGGGCCGGGACGGCGTCTTCGTCGGCCGCATCCGCGAGGACCTCGGGGCACCCAACGGCCTCGCGTGCTGGGTCGTGGCAGACAATTTGCGGAAGGGTGCCGCTTCGAATGCAGTAGACATCGCAGAGCTGCTCCTCGGTTCCTGAGAAGAAAGCGCCGCAAATTGAGGGGAACTATCGGCCCAAACGCGCAGCGTTTGGGTGGCCGATCGTGAGCCACAATCTCGCCCCTCGGGAATCCGGTCCGCGCGCAGCGCGGGCAACCCCTCCTCTCCATTCAGCCAGCGGACGAACCGTGCGTGGATCCACCCTGACATCGCAGAACTCCTGCTGGCGTCCCACTAGCGCTCGAGCGATGTCGACCTGTTCGACGCGTCGCCCTTGCGCAGATTGAGGGGAACTATCGGCCCAAACGCGCAGCGTTTGGGTAGCCGATCGTGAGCCACAATTTCGCCCCTCAGGAACCCGGTCCGCGCGCAGCGCGGGCTGCAACTCCTCTCCATTCAGCCAGCGGAGGAACCATGCGTGGATCCACCCAGACATCGCAGAGCTGCTCCTCAATTCCTGAGAAGAGCGCGCCGCAGGTTGCGGGGAACTACCGGCCCAAACGCGCTGCGTTTGGGTAGCCGATCGTGAGTCACAATCTCCAACCCCGAAAACCCGGTCCGCGTGCGGGGCGGACAACCTGTGGTGTTGCACATGGGATTGAAACTCAGCTTTGTCGAACCTCTTCGAGCCTTCTGCGTGCCGTGTACAACCCACGCCCCATATCCCCCGAAACGGGGCAACTCCAACGTGATCTCAGCCCGGTCATGGGATGAACGGTTTGCACGCGAAAACACGTTTCTTCGCACCGGCATAGCCCAAAAGCCTTGTATTCGAGCAAAAAATCGTGTATACAATCCAGATGTCGGGAGGAAGAAGCGCTAAAGCAATCGCCTGGTTTATCCTGCGACGCTTCTTGATCACGATCCCGCTGTTGTTCGGAATCGTCACG
>JBIIFR010000144.1:0-4820 GCA_044237215.1 Gaiellales bacterium | reverse complement strand
GGGCGTGGGCGAACTGTGGGGGGCCGTCACCGTGGTCCTCGACGAGCTTGGGCCGGCCGGCGTCGCCGCGCGGCGCCGGGCCGGGGCGGAGCGGGAGGCGGCGGCCATCGTGGCGGCCCGCGCCGGAGCCCGTGCCCGTCTGGCGATCGCTGCCGACCCTGCCGTGCAGGAGGCCCTGGAGCGTCTGGTGGCCGGAGAGCTCGACCCGCTGGCGCTCGTGCGCTTTCTCGAGCGGCATACTGCCGACGCATGATCGATCTCGACCGCATCCGCGAGGCCGCCGAGCGCATCGGCGATGTCGCCCTCGACACGCCGCTCCTGCATTCGCGCTTCCTGTCAGACCTGACGGGCGCCGACGTCTGGCTGAAGGCGGAGAACCTGCAGCGGACGGGCTCGTTCAAGGTGCGCGGCGCGACCAACCGCGTCCAGCTCCTGACGTCGGAAGAGCGCGCACGCGGTGTGATTGCGGCCAGCGCCGGCAACCACGCGCAGGGCGTGGCCCTCGCCGCGCAGGCCCTCGGCGTGCCGTGCACGATCTGCATGGCCATCGACGCCTCGCTCACGAAGGTCGAGTCGACGCGCGGCTACGGCGCGCGGATCGAGCTGGAGGGCAGCGCGTTCGACGAGGCGCTGGCCAATGCGCGCGGGATCGCCGAGCGCGAGGGCTCGGTCTTCATTTCGCCCTTCGATGACGAGGACGTCATCGCCGGGCAGGGCACCGCTGGGCTCGAGATCATGGCCGCGCTGCCAGATCCCGACCTCATCGTCGTGCCGTGCGGCGGCGGCGGACTGATCTCCGGCATCGCTCTCGCCGTCCACGGGCTCCGGCCCAACACCACGATCATTGGCGTGCAGGCGGAGGCCTGCGCCCCGTTCGTCCGCTCGCTCGCAGAGGGCGCGATCGGGGTGGCAGAGTCGGCCGGCACGATCGCCGATGGCATCGCCGTCAAGCGGCCGGGCCAGCTCACCTTCCCGATCGTCCAGCAGCACGTGGAACGCATGGTGACGGTCGATGATGAGCAGATCGCCGCGGCGATGACGCTGCTGAACGAGCGTCAGAAGCTCGTGGTCGAGGGCGCAGGAGCGGCCGGCGTCGCCGCGCTGATGACCGGTGCGCTTGGCGACATCGCCGGCAAGCGCATCGTGGTCGTGCTGTCGGGCGGCAACATTGACCTGTTGCTCCTGCAGGGCGTCATGCGCCATGGCCTCACGGCCGCCGGGCGTTACATGCGCTTCGCGACCCGCATGCCGGACCGTCCGGGCTCGCTGCGGCAGTTTCTCGACGTGCTCACGGCAGAGCGCGTCAACATCGTGGACATGTTCCATCATCGTGACGGTACGGATCTCGGCGTTAAGGACACCGGTGTCGATATCACCGTTGAGACGAAGGACCAGGCGCACGGGGATCACGTGCTGGAGCGGATTCGGGCCGCCGGCTATCCCGCCGAGCGGATGTCGCTGAACTAGACGGCTGCGGCGAGCTGCGGCGAGCCCATGCCGCCGCCGAGCACCGGGTGCACATCGCTGAACCCGCGGGTCGCGAGGATCGACGCGGCGATGCCGGAGCGCTGGCTGGATTGGCAGACGACCGCGGTGCGACGGCTCGGGTCGAGCCCGTCGAGCGGGGCGCTGTGGAGGCTGTGCAGTGGAATCTGGATGGCACCAGCCAGCGGCGCGGGCAGCTCATCGTCGTTGCGGACGTCGATGATCTGCACGTCGTCGCGTTCGGCGAGGAACTCCTCGACTGAGAGCGGCGGCAGCTGCAGACCGAGCTCGAGGTCACCGGCGGCGACCCAGCCGTGCTGGGTGAAGTGTCCGATCGCCTGCAGCGCGCGAGCGGCATGTTCGGCCTGGGCCTCGTCATCGGCGATCAGCGTCGTCGGGACGTCGGGGTCGAGCAGGAAGCCGGCGCGGGTGCCGAACCCGGTCTGCCCGATCGGGACGTGGTACGCCCCGGGAACGGTGCCGTGCACGACGTCGGCAGTGGCGCGGACGTCGAGTAGGGGACCTGCGGTCGGCAGCTCCGCAAGCCGCCGGGGCAGTGCCGGACGCGCCAGCAGCGGACCGCGATTGGCGTCGACGATGCGGGCGAGGTTCGGTGGCTTCGGCGAGAGGCCGCTGTTGGCAGCCGCGACGAAGGCCTCCTCGCCCATCGGCTGGAGCATGTCGTTGAAGCGGCGTTCGAAGCCGAGCGTGGTGGAGGGCTTCGCGCTCATGCCCTTGCCGCACAGCGAGCCGGCGACGTGGCCGGGGAAGACCTCAATGCCGTCGTTCAGCTGAAGCAGGCGGTCCTGGATCGTGTGGTACAGCACCGCGGCGCCCTCCTGGCCGTCGACCGCCAGGTCCGGACGCGCGACGTCTCCGACGAACAGGCTGTCGCCGGTCAGCAGCAGCCAGGGCTCGTCGGCGCGCGTGTGGTCGATGACCTGCAGCGCGATGTGCTCGGGGCGGTGCCCGGGCGTCTGCATCGCCACGATCTCGATGTTGCCGAGCTTGATGCTGTCGCCGTCGTTGAGGTCGATGTGCTCGTGTTCGGCGTCCGCCAGCGCGGAGACGTAGATCGGGATGCCCAGCTCAAGCGCGAGCGCGCCGTGGCCGGAGATGTGATCGGCGTGCGTGTGGGTCTCGATCACGCCGACGAGACGAGCGTTGTGGCGCTCGAGGGCGCGCATCAGCGCACGCGTATCCAGCGAAGGATCGACCACGATTGCCTCGTTGACGCCTTGGCACCCGATCAGGTACGAGGCGCAACCGAGGTCGGTGTAGATGAGCTGCTCGAAGATCATGGGTCAATCCTTTCCGATGGGACGGATCTTACACAACCTAACAACCGATTGGTGGTTGATTCTATTCCCGCAGGATCAGACTTCGCCCTGCGCGCGCGAGACAGGGTCAGACTTCGCCCTGCGCGCGCGAGAAGGAGGGCTCGCCGTCGAACATCCGGAGCTTCTCCACATGCACCCAGTTGAAGCGCCCGCCGAAGCGACCCAGCAGATCGAGGATGTCCTCGCTGGTGATGACGCTGCCGCGCGTGATGAAGCGCGCGCGCATGACGTCGGTCGGATCGAGCTGGGCGCGCGTCGCAGGCCAGACCTGCGTGCCGCGACACTCGACCATCTTCAGCTCGAGCTTCGTGCCCTCAGCGATGAGCTGGCCGGCGGTACCGACCTTGTCGGGCGCCTCCTCCGTCTGGAAGAAGACGTCGACGCCGATCAGCTCGACCGACTCGGGGATGATGAACGCGGCCTCCTTGCGGGGCACCGGCATCTTCACCTGCTTGACCGGGCGAGCGGTCCACTCGGGCACCGAGCGTCCGAGGTTGCCGATGATCGCCTCGGTGTAGGCGGTCGTGCCGACGCTACCCTCATCGCCCATGACGTCGCGGGTGCGGATGCCGCTGGCGAGCGTCGCCATCACCGCGTTCTCAACCGACGACGCGGCCTCGAGCTCGCCGATGTGGCGAAGCATGAGCACGGCGGAGAGGATCATGGCGGTCGGGTTGATCGTGTCCTGGCCGGCGTACTTCGGCGCGGAGCCGTGCACGGCCTCGAAGATCGCGACGTCGGTGCCGAGGTTGGCAGACGGCGCGAAACCGAGACCGCCGACGAGCGCGGACGTGAGGTCCGACAGGATGTCGCCGTTCATGTTCGTGGTGATGATCATCTCGAACTGCTCGGGCTTCTTGACCAGCTGGTGAGCGCAGTTGTCGACGATCACGTGCCAGGAGTCGATCTCGGGATGCTCGGGCGCGATGTCCTCGAAGGTGCGCTTGAGCATGCCCTCGGTCATCTTCATGATGTTTGCCTTGGTGGCGCAGGCGACGTTCGTGCGGTTCTCGGCCTCGGCGAGGGCGTAGGCGAGCTTGACGATCTTCTCGCAGCCCTTGCGGGAGATCAGCTTGAGGGTCTGGGCGACGTCGGGCGTCTCCATGTGCTCGATGCCGGCGTAGAGGTCCTCGACGTTCTCGCGCACGACGACCAGGTCGATCCCGCGGCCCGAGTAGGGCGTCGGCACGCCGGGCATCTCGCGGACCGGGCGCACGTTGGCGTAGGTCTCGAACAGCTTGCGGAGCGTGACGTTGGCGCTCTTCTCGCCGAAGCCGACCGGCGTCGCGAGCGGTCCCTTGAGCACCACGCGCGTCTGCTCGATCGAGGTGATGGTCTCCTCGGGCACGCCCGTGGCGAGGCCCTTCTTGAAGACCTCAGCACCAGCCTCGTGCTCGTGCCAGTCGATCTTCACACCCGTGGCGTCGACGATCTTCCGCGCGGATTCCGCTACCTCAGGCCCAACGCCGTCGCCGGCGATGAGCGTGACCGCTGTGCTGCTGCTCACCCTAGGTTCCCCCTCGATCAGATTTCTGCAGCATAGGAGAGATTTGGGAAAACGTACGGAGACAGGAGGTAGCGAGCCGTTAGGATCCGGTCGTGGCACATCACCATGGCCATTCCCACCACGGCCACGGGCACGCGTCTGCCGATGGGGCGAGCATGGGCCGGGCACTGTGGATCTCGCTGGCCCTGACGCTCGCGTTGGGCGTCATCCAGATCGGTGGTGCCGTCACGTTCGACTCGGTGGCGCTGATCTCCGACGCCGTGCACAACCTGTCCGATGCCGTTGCCGTGCTGCTCGCGGTCGGCGCTGCCTGGCTGGCCGGTCTGCCGCCACGCGGCAGCTGGACGTTCGGCTACCGCCGAGCGGAGGTGCTGGCCGCCGTCGTCAACGCCGTGCTGCTGATCGTCCTGTCGGCCGGACTCGGCTACGAGGCGATCACCCGGCTCCTCGATCCCCAGCCGGTGCAGGGCGGGGGCGTCGCGGTGATC
>JBIIFR010000143.1:0-4829 GCA_044237215.1 Gaiellales bacterium | reverse complement strand
CGGCTGGGCCGCGCGGTACTGGAAGCGGATCTGCAGACCAGAGCCCGTGGCGATGCTGTTGGCCTTGCGTTTATTGGAGGCGGTGAAGTCGGGCACGGAGATCAGATTCGACTCGCACGGCCCGAGTTCCATCGGCGCGAGCGCCTCAGCCCAGACGACCACCTGCGCGTACTTGCAGCCGGGCGGCACGCGCTGACCGGTGCGCGGATCGACCGAGACAGGCAAGGATGGTGTGCCAACCGGCTCAGGCCAGTCCTCGACCTCCTGCCCGCGCAGCGATGCGCGCATGTAGTCGCTCCAGATCAGCGCCGGAATGGTGCCACCGTAGACGGGCGAGCCGTTGAATTGGGTGCGCATGGGGCGGGCGGGGTTCTCGTAGCCGACCCACGTCGCCACGGTGCGCTGCGGCGTCGAGCCGACGAACCAGGCGTCCTTGTAGTCGGACGTGGTCCCGGTCTTGCCGGCGGCGGGCCGGCCGATGTTGGCAGCCTTGCCCGTGCCGTAGCGGATCACGCCGCGCATCGACTGCGTCACCTCCAGCGCGTCGTCCTCCGGGACGGCCTGGACGGCGATGGGTGTGTTGATCAGCGAGGTGCCGTCGGGGAACTCGATCCGCTTGATGGAGATGGGCTCCATCGAGGGGTCGGTGATGCCGGAGTCCGGCGTATGGAAGAGGATCGAGCCGCCGACGCGCTTGCCGTTGTTGGCGATCGTGGCGTAGGCCTGAGCCATCTCGAGCGGCGTTACACCCACGAACAGACCGCCGAGCCCGATCGCTGGCTGTCCCTCGTCGATCGGCGAGAGGATGCCGAGACGGTGTGCGACGTCGGCAATCGCGGAGGGCTTGATCAGCATCGTCAGCTGGGCGAAGACCGTGTTGTCGGACAGCGCCATGGCTTCGGGCAGCTGCAGGTCCTTGCCGTACTTCGCCTCGCTGTTGGTGACGAACCAGAACTGGCCGCCGCCGAGGTCGTACAGCTGTTTGGCCGAGCGGAACGTCGTCGTGGGGCGGACGCCCTTCTCGAGCGCGGCCAGGTAGACGAACGGCTTGAAGGCGGAGCCGGGCTGGCGGTGTGCATCGGCCGGGACGTTGAACTGGTGCCGCACCGAGTAGGGCTTGCCACCGGCCATGGCGAGCACCTCGCCGCTGCGCGGATCAATCGACACGATCGCGGCCTGCGGCATGCGCTTGCCCTGCAGGCGATCCTCGAGCGCCTGCTCGGCCAGCTGCTGCTGATGCAGGTCGAGGGTGGTGACGACCTTCATGCCGCCGCCGAAGGTCTGTGCGGTCCCAAAGCGATTGACGAGCTGCTCGGTGATGAACTGGGCCCAGTAGGGGTAGTTCGTGTCCAGCGGCTTCGGTTCGATGCGATTGACGGGGAGCAGACGGCGGCCTTGCTCAACGGCAGCCGTGTCGGCGTCGATGAAGCCCTGCGCGGCCATTGCCTTGAGGACGACGTTGCGGCGTGCGAGCGCGGCCTCGGGGTTGTTGATCGGGTCGTACGTGGTGGGCGACTTGAGGACCGCGGCGAGCAGTGCCGAGTCGGCCGGGTCAAGGTTTCGGGCGGAGGTGCCGAAGTAGTACTTGGAGGCACTCTCGACGCCGTAGGTGTTGTGACCGAAGTAGACCGTGTTGAGGTACGCCGTGAGGATGCGGTCCTTCGGCCAGCGCTGCTCGAGTTGCCAGGCCAGGGAGGCCTCGCGCACCTTGCGCTCGACGGTCTGCGCGCTGGTCAGGTACGTGTTCTTGACGAGCTGCTGGGTGATCGTGCTGGCACCCTCGTTGGTGCCGGAGGCGAAGCGGTTGAAGACGGCGCGCCCGATGCCGGGGAGGTCGACCCCGTTGTGCGCGTAGAAGCGCTTGTCCTCGACGGCGACGACGGCGTCCTTCATCACCTTCGAGATGCCCTTGCTGGGGACGATCACCCGCGACTGGTCGGAGCGGAGGATCGCGATGCGCCGCGGCGTGCCCGTCTCGCTCGTCACCCAGATCGATCCGTCCTGCGCGAGGCTCGTGGTACGCCCGTCGAACTGGCTGAGATCCGGCAGGTTGGTGCTGATTGCGGTGACGAAGCCGTACGCCGTGGCGGAGGCGAAGATCAGGCCGACGAGGAACGCGACGATGCCAACGCGCAGCCAGCGCCAGCGTCGCCGTCGGGGGTCGTCGACGGGTCCGGGCTGGTCCGGAAGGTCGAGGACGAGGCGTCCGTAGCGGCGGAGGATCGGTTTGCGTCTGGCCATGGCACGGAGGAGCCCGCGGAGGGCTCGTGCCAATGGTATCCCGCGCTCGCACGGCCGGCGCGGGTATTCTCCTGCTCTGCATGACGGATCACCTTCGACCACTGCTCCGCAACGCCGTCGACGTGCTGCCCGAGGGGGCGCTCGCGAAGCGCCTCGCGGAGGCCGAGACAACGGGTCGCCCGCTGCGGATCAAGCTCGGCGTCGACCCGACCGCCGGCAGCGTGACGCTCGGCTGGGCGGTCGTTCTATCGAAGCTGCGCGCCTTCCAGGACGCGGGACACCTGCCGGTCCTGATCATCGGCGACTTCACGGCCCGCGTCGGCGACCCCTCGGGGAAGTCGAAGACGCGCCCGATGCTGACGGTCGAGCAGATCAAGGCCAACGAGGCGGATTACCTGCGCCAGTTCGCCAAGATCCTCGACATGGACCGGATCGAGCTGCGCCATAACTCGGAGTGGCTCGGCGAGCTGGGTGCGAATGGCCTGCTCGAGCTCGCCTCGCGGGCCACACTCGCCCAGATCCTCGAGCGCGACGACTTCTCCAAGCGCTACGCGTCGCACACGCCGATCTCCCTGCAGGAGCTGATGTACCCGCTGCTGCAGGGCTACGACTCCGTGGTGATCGACGCCGACTGCGAGATCGGTGGCACCGACCAGAAGTTCAACCTGCTGGTCGGGCGCGACCTCCAGGAGCAGTGGGGCAAGCCGCCGCAGTCGATCATGACGCACGCGCTGCTCGTGGGCACCGACGGCACGCAGAAGATGAGCCAGTCGCTCGGCAACTACATCGGGGTGGAGGACCAGCCCGCCGACATGTACGGCAAGACGATGTCGATCCCGGACGAGGCGATGCCGATGTGGTACCGCCTCGCCTCCGGCCTGCCGGAGGATGACGCAGAGCAGCATGTCGCCGCCCTCGCGGCGGGCGAACTCGAGCCGGTCGCGGCGAAGCGTGCGCTGGCCTGGGCGATCACGGCGCGCTTCCACGACGAGGCAGCGGCCGAGCAGGCCGCCGAAAGCTTCCGGCAGCAGTTCGCCGAGCACCGCATCCCAGAGGACCTCCGTACGGTCGCCGTGGGACCCGAGCCGACCGTGCACATCCCGGCCCTGCTGGTGGACCACCTCGGCGTCGCCTCGCGCGGCGAGGCGCGGCGGCTGATCGCCGGCGGCGCCGTCCGGCTCGATGGCGAGACCGTCGAGGAGCTCGACCTGCCGCGTGACGCGGTGGTCGGCAAGGTGCTGCAGCGCGGCCGGCGCGACTTTGTGCGCCTCGTCGCCGGCTGAACCTCGCCTCGGGTTCAGCGCGGTAGTGGGAGGGGGTACGGAGGCGCTCCGACCTCGGGTTTTTTCTTGGTGCTGCAGGGGTTGCGGCCTGCATCCCGCCTCGCTACGACTGCACAACGACGGCGCCGGCAGCTCCGCTGTCCGACGCGGACGACTGCCTTGGGGCGGCTAGCAGGCTCCGTCAGCGTTCTACCGGCGCACCGGGGAACGGGTGTGCGGTAGTGTGCGCCCTGTTGCGTTGGAGGGGGACGGTTCGCCGTCGCCTCCTTCGTCGCGAGCCGCGGGTTACCGTGGCGGCCCTCCTCGGAGGTCTGCTACATTCCGCGGTCGCGCCATCTGGGCGTGTGGTCTTTGAAAACCGAGCAATGGAACGACCATCGGGATCTTCGGATCTCGTGTGGTCGTCTAACGAGTTTTATGCCAGCGGCAGTGGATCTTCGGATCCACTGGACGCAGCGTGATGACTGTCTGCCGACCTTGTGTCGGATGGCACCATCACGCACTCTAAACAGCCAGAAACCGGCGCTTGCGCCGATTTCGAAAGGCTTTCACGGAGAGTTTGATCCTGGCTCAGGACGAACGCTGGCGGCGTGCTTAACACATGCAAGTCGAGCGGAAAGACCCCTTCGGGGGCACTCGAGCGGCGAACGGGTGAGTAACACGTGGGTAATCAACCCCTGACATCGGGATACCCCGGGGAAACCCGGATCAATACCGGATAAGGTGCGGAGTCGCAGGACGCCGTACCAAAGGTAGCTTCGGCTTCCGGTCAGGGACGAGCCCGCGGCCCATTAGCTTGTTGGTGAGGTAATGGCTCACCAAGGCTACGATGGGTAGCTGGTCTGAGAGGACGATCAGCCACACTGGGACTGAGACACGGCCCAGACTCCTACGGGAGGCAGCAGTGGGGAATCTTGCGCAATGGGCGGAAGCCTGACGCAGCAACGCCGCGTGCGGGACGAAGGCCTTAGGGTCGTAAACCGCTTTCAGGGGGGACGAAGCTTCCGAGGTTAATAGCCTACGGGGTGACGGTACTCCCAGAAGAAGGTCCGGCTAACTACGTGCCAGCAGCCGCGGTAATACGTAGGGACCGAGCGTTGTCCGGAATCATTGGGCGTAAAGAGCGTGTAGGCGGCCTGGTAGGTCTCGTGTGAAATCCCGCGGCTCAACCGCGGATCCGCACGGGAAACCCCTAGGCTCGAGTCCGGAAGAGGAGAGTGGAATTCCTGGTGTAGCGGTGAAATGCGCAGATATCAGGAAGAACACCCGTAGCGAAGGCGGCTCTCTGGGACGGTACTGACGCTG
>JBIIFR010000142.1:0-4844 GCA_044237215.1 Gaiellales bacterium | reverse complement strand
GTCAGGAACCATTCGGGCTCCCATTCGCGGTTGAGGCCGGTGTACGGCTCGCCGCCCCAGTCGACGTTCAGGTCATCGCTCACGCGTTCTTCTCCATGAACCCAGTCTCACGGTGGGCCGGGCGCAGCGCTATCGGTTTCGTGCGGAACTTACTGGGATCGTGCTGCCCAGTGCGGTACCTGCCCGACAAACTGGGCCCGGGCCCATCGTGTCCGCGGCGACGCGGGGCCGCCGCGTGGGACGGCCTCGAAACACGGAGATTCGCGAGGTCGCTCGGGGTGGCTCAGAGCGCGTCGCGATAGGTGGTCGGCGAGACGCCGACGTGACGCGTGAACGTGGTCGTGAAGTGGCTCTGCGAAGCGAACCCGGCGGCCTGTGCGATCTCGCCGACCGGCAGCGTGCTCGCCGCCAAGAGCTGGCGAGCCCGATCGAGGCGGCGCTCGATCAGAAAGCGATGCGGAGAGACGCCCGTGCTGGCCTTGAAGCCGCGGGCGAAGTGCGCCCGTGTCACCCCGGCCGCCGCCGCCATGACGTCCAGGCTGAGCGACGCCGTGATGTCCTCGTCGATCAGTGCGCGCACGCGCCGCAGCTGCGCCGGTGCGAGGCCACCCGGCCGGCGCACATCCCGACGCCGCATCGCGCAGTGCGTGCGCAGCAGGTGCAGCGCGATCGCGTGGCCGGTCGACTCGGCAAAGAGATCACCCGCGGTCTGCGGCTCGCGCATCTCGTCGGCCAGCAGTCGCGTTGCCTGGCGCAGGAACGGGTCCTCGAAGGCGAAGCGCTCAATCAACTCGGGCGAGTCGAAGCCGGCCTCCGCCGCGACATCGGCGAGAAACGCGGGATCAACGTAGAGGTGCAGCTCGTCCGTCGGGCGATCCCAGCGCCACGTGTTCGCGCGGCCGGCGGCGATGATCAGCGAGTGGCCTGGTCGGAAGTCCGCCTCGACGCGGCCTTCGTCCGTGTCGCGCTCCACGTGCAGCGGACCACGCACCGTGAATGAGATGTAGTGCATGTCGATGCCGGGCAACGTGAGGCGATCCGGGAGCTCCGCGAAGCTCCACATCCCGACACCGACGCCCCGCCAGCGACGCGGCCGCGCGTCGAGCAGATCGGTTCCGCCAAGCTGACCGACCCATGCGGTCGGGGAGACGGGGGCGACGGTATCCATGAACCGATCCTAGAGCGGATGCCACGCCAGAGAAAGCCCGCCCGTCGATATCGCCCGATCCTGACCGCGCAGTCAGGATTTCGGTATGCTCCGTCTATGAGCACCAGTCACGAAACGCTGCCCGCCGAGTTCTACCGCTCCCACGAGGTCTACGAGCGTGAGATCGACACCGTCTTCCGGCGCAGCTGGGCCTGCGCCGGCCGAGCCGAGTATGTGGCCGAGCCGGGGGCGTACCACGCCACCGACGTCGCCGGGCAGAACATCGTCATCGTCCGCGATCACGACGGTACGCTGCGCGCCTTTCACAACGTCTGCCGTCACCGCGGTGCGCTGCTGTGCGATGCCGGTACCGGCACGCTCAAGCGCGCGATCAAGTGCCCGTATCACGCGTGGGCCTACGGTCTCGATGGCAAGCTGATCGGCACGCCGAACGTGCGCCCCGATGAGATCGACCGCTCGCAGTACGGCCTGCACGGCCTCCCGATTGCCGAGTGGGAGGGAACGCTGTTCGTCGACATCGGGGGCAACGCCGGGCCGTTCGACGACTACATCGCGTCGCACGATGATGATCCGCTCTACTTCACGCGCTTCAACCTCGGTGACCTCCGCATCGCACGGACCACGACGCGCGATGTGCAGGCGAACTGGAAGATCGTCGTCGAGAACTACCGCGAGTGCCTGCACTGCCCGACGGTCCACCCCGAGCTCGTTGACATGATCCCCGCCTATCGCTCCGGCGCGGTGCAGGAGGCGGACCCGCGTGGTGACTACGGCGTCGGGATCAAGCCCGGCGCCTCCGCGCTGACGCTCGCGGGCACCACCACGGTGCCGCCGCTGCCCGGCCTGTCGGAGAAGGAGGGGCTCTCCGTCTTCGGCGCCTACCTGTTCCCCAACTGCATGATCGACATCAACGGCACCTACGCCAACCTGACCACGCTCCTGCCGCGCAGCGAGCACAGCACGATCGTCGTCACCGACTATCTCCTGCCGCCCGATGTGATCGCCGATCCCGCGATGGCGACGGGCATCGACGCGCTCGTCGACTTCATGGAGATCGTGATCGACCAGGACACCGTCGTTGCCGAGCGCACCCAGCAGGGCATTGGCTCGCGCGCCTTCGATCGAGGCGTCTATCCCGAGAAGGACGCCGCGCTGCACGCGTTCAATGAGCGCTACCGACAGCTCGTCGCCGGCGCGGAGTAGGCGCGGCCAGCACCAGCGGGTAGGCTGCCGCCATGCCAGAGGAGGCGCGATGAGCGACGCGGTGAGGGTGACGAAGCACGGCGACGTGCTCGAGGTGGTGCTCGACCGGCCTAAGGCCAACGCGATTGATGCCGCCACGAGCCGGGCGCTCAACGACGCCTGGACGCTGCTGCGCGACGACGCCGACTTGAAGGTCGGCGTGCTGACGGGCGGGGGCGAGCGGTTCTTCTCCGCGGGGTGGGACCTCAAGGCCGCCGCCGGCGGCGAGGGGATGGACGAGGACTTCGGACCGGGCGGCTTCGGCGGGCTCGAGTATCCGATCGGCCTGCTCAAGCCCGTCATCGCCGCCGTCAACGGCATGGCGGTCGGCGGTGGCTTCGAGGTCGCGCTCGGTGCGGACCTGATCATCATGGAGGAGCAGGCGCGCTTCGCCCTGATGGAGATCCACCACGGCATCCTCGCCGAGTCGGCCGCCGTGCGCCTGCCGCGGCGCATGCCGTACCACGTGGCGATGGAACTGATGCTGACCGGGCGCTGGATGGATGCCGCCGAGGCTGAGCGCTGGGGCCTGGTCAACCGTGTCGTGCCGACGGGACAGTCGCTCGGCGCCGCGCTCGAGCTGGCGCAGGAGCTCGCCGCCGGCGCGCAACTGCCGCTCCATGCGATCAAGGAGACCGTGCAGGAGACGGGCGGGATGAAGGAGCACGATGCCCTCGCTTTCCGCGAGACGCTGCCGTCGGTGATCAAGGTGAAGGCCTCCGAGGACCAGCTCGAGGGCGCTGCGGCGTTTGCCGAGGGGCGCGATCCGGTCTGGCGCGGCCGCTGATTACCGAGGGGTCTGACCCCTTTGTGTAACCAAAGGGGTCAGACCCCTCGGTTAACTCAGGTGAGCGGTTCGGACGCCTGGCCCTGTGCGATGCGGGCGAGCGTACCGTCGCGCTGGGCGGCGAGCAGGTCGTCGCCGGCGAGCTCGATCATCTGCGCGAAGCGATAGCCCTGCGTGCGCGGTTCGGCAGCGCCCGCCTCGCGCAGCCCGGCCAGGCGGCCCGGCTCGCCGAGGCGATAGCCGCGGTGGTCGGCGTGCATGCACTCGAAGTCGCGTTCGGACAGCTCGGCCAGTTCGATGGCACCCGCCGCGACGGCAGCCGCGACCAGCTCCGAGCCGCGGGCGGTGCGCTCGAAGATGACGTTGACGCCCGGTGCCTCGTCGTGCAGCGGCTGGCCGTCGGCGTCGAGGAGCCAGCCGTCGGGCACGGACAGGTCGGCGACCTCGCCGAGCTGGTCGGGACAGACCTTGCAGCGCCACGGTGCGTCGTAACTCCAGCGCGTCTCGGACTCGTCGAGGTAGGCCTCCTCGTAGGACAGCTCAGCACGCTGCCCGCGGCCGTCCTCGAGCGTGGTCAGTCCGGGCCAGCCCATGCCGCGGTAACGGAAGACGGTCAGCGCGTCGGGATCCATGCCGTGGGCACGCGCCAGATTCCGCGGCAGGTCGTCGCCCGCGGTCGTCCCGCAGAAGATTGTCAGGAGGTACGCGACCTGCTCGTCGACGCGTGGATCGCGGCGGGCAAGGTTGCGGATGGCGTTCAGGTCGCACGGCTTGGCGATCACCGCAAAGCGGCTGCCGGCGTCGAGCAGATCCTGCACGGGCAGGAGCGGTGCGACCGGCCCGTAGCGCGATTGCGCGCCGCTCAGTACCTCCTCCGGCGTGCGCGAAATCTGCGGCAGCGTCAGCGCCGGGTCACCCGGTGCGGCCCGGACGTGCAGGATCGCATCCACGCGACCGGACTCGAGCAGGTACATGCCGAGAGCGGTCAGGACGCCGCCCGCCGCCGCCGTATGGCGCACGGTCGGATCCGTCGCCCAGGCGCGGTGCATCGCCCGTCGCGGTCCCCAGACCGGGTCGAGGGTCGTACCCGCGTCGAGCGCCTGCGGATCGGGTCCGATCACGGTCGCCCCCGGGCACACCTCGACCAGCGCGGGGTCGACGTCGTCGGGCAGGTGCGGGCGGAGGTGGCCGTTCGGAGCGAGCCGCATGTCGATCCGCGGATCGATGCTCGCGCAGATGCCGCAGCTGGTGCAGAGGCCGCCCTGCACGACCGCCGCCAGCGTCGCCGGCCGGTTCGCCGGCTTCACGGGGCCTCGTCGATTCCGTCGTAGTCCGGCGCCGCGTCGACGCCCTCCCAGCGAGCGTCCGGATCCTCGCCGCCGCGCGTGCCCCAGTCACCGCGCTCGATCCCGCCGAAGTGCTCGCCGGCGACGGCCTCGATCGGCTCGGGGAACACCTCGATCTCGAGCCCGCGCGCATGCAGCACGACGGTGGTGACGCCGCGGCCGAGCTCGCCCGTTCGCAGCTCCTGCGCGAGCGGCTCCACACCGGCGCGCACCGCGGCGCAGCCCTCCTCGGCGAGCTCCGGCTGCACGTCGAGCCAGCCGCCCTCCAAGGAGTCCATCGCGTCGGCGCCCGTCTCGAACT
>JBIIFR010000141.1:0-4856 GCA_044237215.1 Gaiellales bacterium | reverse complement strand
CACCAGCACGCGCAGCAGCGGATGCTGACGCGAACCGGTCATGCGCCTGCGACGCGCCCCAGGGCGGCGATGACGTCGGCGACATCCTCGTCACTCATCGCGGTGTGCACCGGCAGCGCGAAGCCGCGGTCGACGATCTCCTCGGCGACCGGCGCGGACTGCCCGAGCTGGACGAGGCTGCCGATACGCGTCAGCGCGTAGGAGAGGATGCCCGCGCCGATGCCCTGGTCCTGCATAGCGGCGACGAAGGCATCGCGGTCGACGCCGACGGGCACGACGGCACCGAAGGTCTGCTCGTTGACGCGTGCGCCCGCCGGGTGCTGCTGGAAGGCGATGCCGAGGTTCGGCAGTACCTCCCGGTAGCTGTCGGCGATCTCGCGACGGCGCGCGATCATGCCGTCGAGGCGGTCGAGCTGCACGAGGCCGATCGCCGCCTGCATCTCCGTCAGCCGCTCGTTCGGGCCGGGCTCGACGAAGTCGCCGACGGCCCGCTGCCCATGGTTGCGGTAGACACGCAGGCGCTCGGCGAGCTGGTCGTCGTCGGTGAGGCACGCTCCGCCCTCACCGGTCGTGAGCACCTTGCGCGGGTGGAACGACAGGCACGAGATGTCGCCGAAGGAGCCACAGGGGCGGCCGCCAAGCGTGGAGCCGATCGCGCAGGCCGAATCCTCGATGATCGGCAGGTCCGGCAGCGCGGCGGCGATCGCGGGCTGGTCGGCGGGCACGCCAAACTGGTCGATCGCGATCACCGCGGTCGTGGCGGCATTGCGGGCGGCGGCGAGGCCGGACGCCTCGCCGTTCCACGTGTCGCGATCGATGTCGACGAGACGCGGAGTGGCCCCGACCCATGCGGCGACGTGCGCCGGGCTCGGCCACGACATCGCGGGCACGAGCACCTCACCGCCGTCGATATCGAGGGCGCGCAGCGCCAGCTCAAGGGCGGCGGTGCCGTTGGCCACCGCGATCGCGTGCTTACGGCCGCAGCGCTCGGCGAGGCCGCGCTCGAACTCCTCGACGACACGCCCGGAGATCAGCATGCCGCTCTCCAACACGCGCGTAACGGCGGCGATCTCCTCCGCGCCGAGCTCGGGCTTCGCGATGGGAATGCGGATGGTCACAGGCGGAGACTACCCGGCATGGTCAGGCCTCCTCGCCAGACTCACGCGAGGCGCGTCGAGACCGGAATGATGCTCGGACCGGAGGCCCGCACCCTCACCGCAAGAACCTCTCGAAGAGATTGTTGAGCACCTGCAGCATCGCGCGTCGTTCTGCCTTGTCGAGTATCGACGCGCTCATCACTCCCTGCATGGATCCCACATTGCCGAATGAGAAGGTCTCCCCTCGCCCGACTTTCGCGTAGGCGACACTGATGGTCTGATCGTCAAGGCGAGCCGGACGAAAGGGCGTGGGTCGCGAGCCAACCCAGGCGTTGCAGTCTTTGAGGTTGACTGGGAGCACGTCCGCGGACGCCGGGACGACACCCTCGGCGACGACGATTGTGCCTTTGGGTGAGAGTGCGGCGTCCACGTGGCCGGCTTCGCGAACTGCAACACCAAACGTATCGCCAACCGCCAAGCCGGATCCGGAGAAAAGCCAGGGTAACTTGCGAAGCGCGGTCGCCGTGACCCGGTAGGGCACCCTCCACTCAGGTGGCCAGCAACAGACCACGAAGCCTGTAACCGCAATGCGAAAATCAGACCGCTGAGGTGTTCGCTCGCGATAGGTCAAGCGGCGAATCGTCTGGTCGCCTAGTTGCACGGCACCATAGAACGAGTTGCCGGCCAGAAACAGCAAGCGCCCACCAGCAGCGCGGTATGACTCCAACGCCGGCATCAGGTTGCGTGGGGCATATTCAAAATGCGACGGAAAGACGATCGCGGGATACTGCGCCATTTCCGCTACCGACATGGTTGCGAGCTCAGCGTCCGTCGTGAAATCAGCAGCGTATCCGGCGGTGTCGAACCACTTCTCGAAGGCGACGACTCGGTCGAAGGAATCTGGAAGACCCGAACTCTCCAATTCAATCTCAAACGCGCAGGAACGTGACACGACGGGCGTCTTCGGGTGGGCGTACCAGGAGTCTGTCTGGCCGTCACGATTGCAGTCCGCATCGTCGTACGCACGCCACGTAATCGTGGGGTAGACCACGAGTGCCGTGTGAGCTGGAACCGGTTGAGCGCCACCACGAATGACCACCGGCGCAAAGCGGACCACGCTGCCCTGCGTCGCACGAATCAGCCAGAGGCCGGGGCTGAGAGTGGTAGGGATTGCCAGCAATGCCGAGGTACTACTCACTGATGTCACAGCCACGTCGACCCCGGGCTCAGCGGGGGTCACCGGTGAGACAAGTTGAAGTGCAAGTGGCGCGGAAGAATCTCGAGAGATATTGACCTGGAGGCTGTCCCCGAGCAGGACGTGGCGTAAGGTGTCGATCCAGATCGAGAGCATGCGCCGATGTGCAATGACTCGACCATCCGAGCACTGCACGGCGGTACAGGCGTAGATGTTGAGTGACTGATCGCGACCACGCGCCGGCGCTGGCAAACGTCCATCCCACGTCAGTCGCACTACACCCGATGCCCCAACCCTGGCCGTCGCCGACCGCGCCGCAGTCGCTGACCCGCCGAGCGGTTTAATGGCCAGCCACACTTGGCTTCCTACCGGAGCCGAAACCAGCACCGAAACGGTGTCGTTGACGCCGTCTCCATCGGGTGAGAAGGTAATTCGAGGCGACGGGCCTTGCGCGCGGTCACCAGCGTTCGTGGTGGGAGCGGCCGAGAGGATCCTCGGTGCACTCGCCATAGCGGCGGCACTGCCGACAAGACCACCGATCAGCAGGAGGAGGAGCACGGCGGTGCCGCAGGAGAAACGCATACTTCTCCGCAACTCGAGCCTCGCAGTTGGAAGACCGATCGCCAAGGCTTGAGGATACCGAAAAATCGTCACAGCCTCTCGTCCGGCTCAGGCTCGGCCGTATCGCCGGGCGGCGCCGAGCCACCGCGGTTGCGCAGCCCGGCCACGATCGCCTTAGCGCGCGCCAGCTCGGCTCGCGTGAGGAAGCCGATCGCGATGTAGCCGAGCGGGATCGCGGCCGCAACGGCGATGCGCAGCATCAGCGCACCGGTGCCGCTGTCCGGCAGAAGGTACGTGGCGGCGAGGGCCAGCGCGAGGATCACCGGAATCCGGGCAATGCGGCCCCACGGGTACGGCACCGGGAAGACCCGGTGCTCGCGCCAGAGCATCAGCGCGAACATCGAGCCGTAGGCGATGACCAGCGACCAGCCTGCCCCGGCCACACCGAACGGCGGCACCAGCAGCAGCAGCGCGATCACCTCGATCACGGCCGCAGCCGCCACGACGACCCAGTTGAACTGGTTCGCCTTTTTCCGCCCGACGCCGATCGCCGCGATGAAGTAGCCGCCGTAGAGCGGCCCCGCGATCGCGATCGGGGTGATCGCCGCCGCGGCACCCCAGTAGGGCTCGGTGGTCAGGAGCCGCAGGAACCACGGTGCGAGCAGGGCCACGGACAGCGCCGCCCAACCCATGAAGGCGAGGTAGAGACCCATTACCGCGGCGTACGTGCGCTTAGCCTCGCCGTCGTCCTTGATCGAGTACGCGAATGCGGGCCAGGCCAGCTGGAAGGCGTTGACGAGGAGCAGCACGCCCGTGCCGATGCGGAAGCCAGCGGCAAGAACACCAAGCGTGGCCGGCGTCGACACCGCCAGCACAATCGGCCTATTGATGAGCGTGACGGCCCACATTGCGGCCCCCGCCGGCATCAGCGGCACGCCGAATTTGAGCATGTCTCGCAGCAGCGGCCGATCGAGGCCGAAGCCGAGCCAGCTGCGCTGCTCAACGAGGACGCCGAGGTAGACGAGCGCCTGCCCGAGGTAGGCGCCGAGCAGCAGGCCGACGGGGCCCATGTGCAGGTGCACGAGAAAGATGTACGACAGCACTGCAGTGGCGATCAGGTTGATGACCGTGCGCACGCTGAAGGCGACGGGTCGCTCCTGCACACGGAAGAGCGCGCTCGTCAGTTCGTAGTTGACGGTCACGTAGACGCCGAGCGCGATCATCAGGACGAGGTCCTGGCCGGCCTCGGGCGTCGTGAAGACGGACTGTCCGAGCCAGCGCGAGGCCAGCGCCGTGATCAGCGCCCAGACCAGGGTTGTTACCTGCAAGGTCCAGAACGCGGTCTGAAATACGCGGCGACGACGCTCAGGGTCCTCGTAGTCGAAGAAGAAGCGAAAGAACGAGTTGACCAGGCCGAGCCGGGCCACGATCGCGACAAGGAGCACGATGCGCAGGGCCAGCTCGGCATCGCCGAACTGCGCGGGGGTGAGCTCGCTCGTGTAGAGCGGGAGCAGGACGATCCCGAGCAGCGTCGCGGCGATCGAGCCCGCGCCATAGATGGCCGACTGCTTGCCGATGCGCGCAAGATTGCGCGCGACGCTCATCGCTGTCCCCGCCTCATCCCGACCCATTGTCCCACGCCGGCAGCGGGGGCGGGGTTGCTACTTGTCGCGGTCCTTGCTCTGGTCCCGATCCTTGCCGGCTTTGGCGGGCTCGGTGGCGGGCGTCTCCACCGGGGGGGCGACGACCACGGGCGCCGTCGGCTTCGCCGCCTGCTCCTCCTGCCGCTTCGCCTTCTCCGCAGCAGCCTCAGCACGCTTCGCCGCCTGCTCCTCCTGCCGCTTCGCCTTCTCCGCAGCAGCCTCAGCACGCTTCGCCGCCTGCTCCTCCTGCCGCTTGGCCTGCTCCTCAGCACGCTTCGCCGCCTGCTCCTCCTGCCGCTTCTCCTGCGCCGCAGCAGCCTCAGCACGCTTCGCCGCCTGCTCCTCCTGCCGCTTGGCCTG
>JBIIFR010000140.1:0-4929 GCA_044237215.1 Gaiellales bacterium | reverse complement strand
ATCATCGACAAGTCTGGCGTCGCCGCCGGCGCGTCGGGCATCGCCTGCGGTGTCGTCCGCAACAACTACTACCAGCCGGCCATGTCCGAGCTGATGGCGGCCAACGTCGAGGTGTGGGAGTCCGATCCCGAGACGTACCACTACCACGAGGTCGGCTACATCGCCCTCGGCCCCGAGGGCCAGGTCGGCGACCTCACCGAGGTCGCGGGTCGCCACGAGCAGATCGGCTACCCCTCCACGCTGATCACCGGCGAGGACAACGTCCGCGAGCACATGCTCAAGCTGTTCCCCGACTGGCGCGCCCCGGGCCTCAAGGTTGCGCTCCACGAGCACAAGGGCGGCTTCGCCTTCAACGTCGAGTCGATGCTTGGCCTCGCCGCCAAGGCCAAGGCCGAGGGCGTCACGATCATCGAGGGCGTCAAGGTCAACGGCTTCGTGACCGACGCCTCCGGCGCCGTCACCAAGGTCGAGACCTCCGACGGCGCGATCGAGTGCGAGCAGGTCATCGTCGGCGTCGGCCCGTGGATCCCGCGCATGTGGGAGCTGCTCGGCCTGCCGGACACGCTCGACGTCCGCACGCCGACCGGCGACGTCCACAAGGATCAGAACATGTGGACGTTCTGGTACCTGCAGGAGGGCGAGATCGCGGTCGATCCGCTCATGCACGCCACGGCCGACGGCAAGATGCCCCCGGTCCTGCACGTCGACTCCGACGCGCCGCTCTACACGGACGACGGCAAGCTGGTCACCGACGAGCTGTGGGGCAACTACTTCAAGCGCGATCGTCACGGCATCCAGGGCGGCGCTGCGCCGATCGCCCTCGATACGGACTTCGAGCTCGATCCCTACCCCACCTCCAGCGTCGACCCGGCCTTCCCGGACATGTGGTGTGCGAGCCTCTCGCACTGCATGGAGCGCTTCGAGGGCTGCCGTGCCAACTACAAGACGGCCCGCTCCGGCGGCGTCGGCTCGTTCACGGTCGATAACTTCCCGGTCTTCGACTACATGCTCCCCAACGTCTACGTCATCGCCGACTCGAACCACGGCTACAAGATGATCGGCGTCGGCAAGGAGGTCGCGAACGTGGTGCTCGGCGGCCACTCCTCGCTGCTCCACCCGTTCCGCTACGAGCGCTTCGCCACCGGTGATCTTCACCCGGTGTCGAACAGCCCGTACCCCTGGTCGTAAGGCGTCGATCCCGCCCGTGCCGCTTCGGCGGTGCGGGCGGGCTCCGCTTCTCTACGGGCGCAGCAGGCGCTCGATGCCGTCGCGCCAGAGGCGGCGCGTGCGGTCGATGACCGTCGGCTCGGTCTGGTAGATCGCGCGGACCGAGAGGCCGTCCATCAGCGCCCAGTACGCGACCACGAGCTCGTCCGACGCGATGTCGTCACGCACCTGGCCGCGCCGCTTCCCCTCGTCCAGCAGTTCCACGACCTTGGCATTGGCGCTCACGCTCATGTCGATCAGCATCGCGCGCAGCTCGGGCTCGTTCAGCGAGAACAGCTGGATCTCGAGGTAGATGCGCTCTGCGATCGCCGCCTGCTCGGTCAGCGGCAGCCAGTGCTCGCCCATCGCCCGCAGCTCGGCGATGCAGTCCCAATCCGCGCGGTGCTCGACCGGCGCATCCGTCGCGTGCACATCAATCGGGCTGTCGTCCCACGTGGTTAGCGCGACGGCGCGCAGGAGGTTGTCGCGGGTGCCGAAGGCATGCGTGAAGGGACGCGTCGAGGTACCGGCGGAGGCGGCGAGGCGACGGAACGTGCAGGCCCCCACGCCCTCACGGGCGATCAGGTCGCGCGCCACGCCGATCAGACGGATGCGGCGCTCTTCGCTCGATTCCGGTGTCGACGTCGCGGCCACCAAAACAGGGTACTCCGCCTAGGCTGTCCCCTGCGACGGAACCCGGCCGAACCGCTGTCGGCCTACCGTCGGGAAGACCACGCCACGATGCCGCCGCGAACCGCCGACCCGCTCGACACCGCCCTCTCGCCGCTCGCCGCCAGCTGGCTGCGCGCGACCTTCCCCAACGGACCCACCGCCGCGCAGGCGCAGGGGTGGCCCGCAATCGCCGCCGGCGGCAACGTCCTCCTATGCGCCCCGACGGGCTCCGGCAAGACGCTCGCGGCCTTCCTCGTCGCCCTCGACCGCCTCGCCACCCAGCCGCGGGCGGAGCCGGGCACTCGCGTCCTCTACCTATCTCCCTTGAAGGCGCTCAACTACGACATCGAGCGCAACCTGCGCGGCCCGCTCGCCGGTCTGCGCGCCACCGCCGACCGGCTCGGCCTGCCCCTACCGGAGATCGACGTGGGCGTCCGCACCGGCGACACACCGGAGAAGGAGCGTGCCCGCCAGGCCCGCACGCCGCCCGACATCCTGATCACCACGCCCGAGAGCCTGTTTCTGCTGCTGACCTCGCCGACGCGGCGCGAGGGCCTGCGCACGGTCGAGACCGTGATCATCGACGAGGTCCACGCCGTCGCCGGCACCAAGCGCGGCAGCCACCTCGCACTGTCGCTCGAGCGGCTCGAGCAGCTCGTCGGGCGTCCCGTTCAGCGCATCGCGCTGTCCGCGACCGTCTCGCCGCTCGATGAGGTCGCGCGCTTCGCGTCGGGCGACCGCCCCTGCACGATCGTCGACGCCGGCATGCGCCGCGCCATCGACGTCGACGTCGTCGTGCCGCTCGCGGACATGACGCGACCGGACGCCGAGGGCGCCGCGCTCCCCGAGCACGTCCAGGGCGGCGGCGACGCCGGTGCCAATTCGGTCTGGCCGGCGATCTACCCGCAGCTGCTCGAGCTGATCGAGGCGCACACCACCACGCTCGTCTTCGTCAACTACCGGCGCCTCGCCGAGCGCCTCGCGCTGCGCCTCAACGAGCTGGCCGAGCGCGAGATCGCGCGGGCGCACCACGGCTCGCTGGCCCGGGAGACGCGGCAGGAGGTCGAGGAGCTGCTGAAGAGCGGACAGCTGCCCTGCCTCGTCGCCACGTCGTCGCTCGAGCTCGGCATCGACATGGGCTCGATCGACCTCGTCATCCAGGTCGAGTCGCCGCGCAGCGTCGCCCGCGGTCTACAGCGCATCGGCCGCGCCGGCCACACCGTCGGTGCCGTGAGCCGCGGCCGCATCTTCCCCAAGCACCGCGGCGACCTCGTCGAGAGCGCCGTCGTCGTCAAGCGCATGTACGAGGGCGCCGTCGAGGACATCCGCATCCCGCAGAATCCGCTCGACGTGCTCGCCCAGCAGATCGTCTCGATGTGCTCCGCCGAGGACTGGACCGTGACGGACCTCGAGGCGCTGGTCCACCGCGCGGCGCCCTATCGCGACCTGCCACGCCCGCAGCTCGAAGGCGTGCTGGACATGCTGGCGGGTCGCTATCCATCCGACGAGTTCGCCGAGCTGCGCCCGCGCATCACGTGGGACCGCATCGGCGACGTGCTCCACGGGCGCGACGGCTCCCGCGCCCTGGCCGTCGCCAACGCCGGCACGATCCCCGACCGGGGCCTCTACGGCGTGCACCTCGCGGACGGCGGCGGGCGCGTCGGCGAGCTGGACGAGGAGATGGTCTACGAGGCGCGCGCCGGACAGATCTTCCAGCTCGGCGCGTCGAGTTGGCGGATTGAGCGGATCACCCGCGACCGCGTGCTGGTCTCCCCCGCGCCCGGCCGCCCCGGGCAGATCCCCTTCTGGCGCGGTGAGGGCGCTGGCCGCACGATCGAGCTCGGCCGCGCGCTCGGCGCCTTCACCCGCGAGCTTGGCGGCATGCGCGCGGATGCCGCGCACCGGCGCCTGCGCTCCGAACACCACCTGGACGAGCGCGCCGCCGACAACCTGCTCGCCTACTTTCGCGAGCAGCGCGAGGCGACCGGCGTGCTGCCCACCGACCGCACGATCGTCGTCGAGCGCTTCCGCGACGAGATCGGCGACTGGCGCCTGTGCGTGCTGACCCCGTTCGGCGCCCGCGTCCACGCGCCGTGGGCGCTGGCGATCGGCGCGCGCCTGCGGGCCGAGCACGGGCTCGAGGTCCAGGCGCTGTGGTCCGACGACGGCATCATCGTCCACCTGCCCGACGCCGACGATCCGCCGCCGGCCGACGTCGTCGCGCTCGATCCGGACGCCGTCGAGGACATGGTTGTGGGCGAGCTGGCGGGCAGCGCGCTGTTCGCCGCGCGCTTCCGCGAGAACGCCGCCCGCGCGCTCCTGATCCCGCGACGCCGTCCCGGTCAGCGCACGCCACTCTGGCAGCAGCGACTCAAGGCGCAGACGCTGCAGGGCGTCGCCACGCGCTACGGCGCCTTCCCGATCGTCCTCGAGACCTACCGCGAGTGCCTGCAGGACGTGTTCGACGTCGCCAGCCTCGTGGAGTTGCTGCGCGGTATCGGCAACCGCAGCCTCGAGCTCGTCGAGGTCGAGACCCCGACCGGGTCCCCGTTCGCCGGCTCGCTCCTGTTCGACTACGTCGCGCAGTACATGTACGAGGGCGATGCGCCGCCGGCCGAGCTGCGCGCGCAGGCGCTCTCGCTCGACCGCGACCTGCTGCGTGAGCTGCTCGGGCAGGAGGATCTGCGCGAGCTGCTCGACGCCGACGCGATCGCCCAGGTCGAGAGCGATCTGCGCCGCCGCTACGCCGACACCCCCGACGCGCTCCACGATCTGCTGCGCCGCCTCGGCGACCTGACGCCCGCCGAGATCGACGACGCGACGGGGGTCGCAACCCTCGTCCGCGAGCGTCGTGCCACGACGCTCCGTATCGCCGGCGAGGAACGCGTGATCGCGGCGGAGGACGCCGGCCGCTATCGCGACGCGCTGGGCGCACTGCCCGAGCCCGGGCTGCCGGCCGTCTTCCTCGAGCCGGTGCCGGATGCGCTGCACGGGATCGTGCGCCGCTACGCCCGCACGCACGGACCGTTCACCGCCGAGGACGCCGCGGAC
>JBIIFR010000139.1:0-4985 GCA_044237215.1 Gaiellales bacterium | reverse complement strand
ACCACCAAGTGCCGCCGACCGCCGGCGCGCGCTCAACGATCTGCACGGCGAGGCCACGCTTGCGCAGCAGGTGCAGGAGGTACAGCCCGGAGAAGCCGGCGCCGACGATCAGGGCATCGAGACTGCGACGCTCCACGTTAGACCTCCAGTGCCAAGAGCTCGCGGAGATGCAGCTCGATCTGGGGCAGGTAGCCCGGGTCGGTCGCGATCAGGCCCATGTGCCCGTCGATTGAAGTGATCACGCGCATCTCGCCGTCGGGTACCAGAGCGATCTCGTCGGCGATGTCGCGGGGCGGGAAGAACATGTCCTCGCTGATCGGCATGGCGTAGACCTTGGCTTTGATGCGCCCGAGTGCGGCACCGAGCGAGCCGCCAGCGTTGCGCCCAACGTCGGCGTGCTGCCACTTCCAGCCCATCGTCAGCAGCGAGTTCGGGTCGAGCACCTCGTGGTAGCCGTGCGTGAAGTCGCGGGTGAAGTCGTCGAACGTGGGGAAGTCGCCCACGCGCCGCCAGCACTCCTGCTTGTACCACTCGGTCGACCAACCCATCACACCGGCGAGGCGCCCGTGCAGGCGCAGGCCGGCGGCGACCTCGTCGAGCGAGTCGTAGTTGCCGGCGTTCCAACCGGGGTCGGCGGTGATGGCGTCCATCAGGCTCTGCGTGTAGAGGAAGTCGTGGTGCGTGTTGCGGGCCGTGCCCGCGATCGGGGCTGCGCGCTTGACCTTGTCGGGGAATCGCACCGCCCACTCCCACGTCTGCTGGGCACCCATCGAGCCGCCCACCACGAGTGCCAGCTGTTCGATGCCGAACACCTCGCGCAGCAGCTGCTCCTGCGCGCGCACGTCGTCGCCAATGCGCACCTTGGGAAAGTTCGGTCCCGCGTGCGGGCCGTCGACGTTGTGCGGCGAGGAGGAGAGGCCGTTGCCGATCTGGTTGACCACCACGATGAAGTACTCGTCCGGGTTCAGCACGCGATCGGGGCCGATGTAGACCTGCTCCATGATCTGGTGCGTACCCGAGTACCACGTGGGCACGAGGATGCAGTTGTCGCGCGCGGCGTTGAGCTCGCCCTGCGTGCTGACGGCCAGCTGGAGGTCCGGCAGGACACCGCCCTCTTCGAGCTCGAAGTCGCCGAGGCCGTGGAGCGTGAATGCCCCGTGGAATTCCTCGGTGTAGAACGGCAGGTCGACGGGCATCGTGATCAGTCTCCGTGGACGAGGTCGGCGGCCTCGGCTTCGAGCTCGCCTTCGTAGATGTACCGTTCGCGCGGATCGAACAGCTCGATGCCGGCGAGGTAGCCCTCGTAGATCGCGTGGTCGAGCTTGCGGCACGCCACGGCATCGCCCGCGCGATGCACGTTGTCGCGCTGCTCCTTGAGGGCCAGGTAGAGCGCGTCGTTCGGCTTCTGGCCGGTCACGACGACGCTGTCGTACGGCAGGCCCGCCTCGGCTTCGCCCGTGTAGACGTTCCACATTGCCACGGTGTCGTCGCCGATCGCGCTGGCCCACGTGTTGATCGTGTACGTCAGCCCCTTCTTGAACTGGCGCTCGTAGAGCGTCGCCATGTCGAGCCCACCGGCCGTGAATGGATACAGCTGGTTCCAGCGGGTCGCAACGTGCACGTCGTGGCCGCGGTCGAGCAGCACCTCGGCGGCGCCGGCTGCCGTGCGCGAGCCATCGTCATCGAGGACCACCACGCGCTTGCCGATACCCTCGGCGCCCTCGATTGCCTCCCACAGCGTGAAGACGCGGCCGTTGTCGGTGCCCGGGAGGACGTCGACCATCGGCTGAACGGGCGAGAAGCCCGTCCGGCTGGGCAGCGCGCCCGTGGCGACGAGTACGCCGTCGGGATCAAGCTCGTCGATCAGCGCCTCGGTGGCCTCGGTGCCGAGGCGCACGTCGACGTTGCCGAGCGCCATCTGCACCTTGAGGTCGCGCGTAACCACATTCCACATATGGCGGCCGGGCGTCTTGACGACGAGCTTCAACTGTCCGCCGAGCTCGTCGCTCGCCTCGAGCAGCGTGACGCGATGGCCACGCTTGCCGAGCGTCTCGGCGGCCTTCATTCCCGTGGCGCCGCCGCCGATGACGACCCAGTGTCCGGGATTCTCAGCCGGCACGAGTTCGGCGAAGCGGCCCTCACGACCGGTCGCCGGATTGACGGTGCACGAGACGGGGAAGCCCTTGTAGATGCGACCGATGCAGCCCTGGTTGCCGCGGATGCAGTGGATAATCTCGTCGGTCTTGCCGGCAGCGGCCTTGTTGGCGAAGTTCGGGTCGGCGATCAGGGCGCGGGTCATGGCGACCATGTCGGCCTTGCCACTCGCCACGATCTCATCGCCCATCGCAGCGTCCTTGATGCCGCCGACGGTGAAGACAGGGATGTCCGCCACGGCCTTCACGCGCGCCGTCATCTCGACGAGGTAGCCATCTGGCTCGTCGGAGGGCTGCATCGCCATGTGGATGTTGTGGTACCCGGCCGCCGAGACGTTGATGAAGTCGATGTTGCAGTGCTCCTGCAAGTGCTGCGCCGCCGCGACTGCGTCATCCACGTCAAGGCCGCCGGGCATGAAGTCGTGCAGATTGAGGCGAATGCCGACGGTCCAGTCGGAGCCAACCTTGCCGCGGATCGCGTCGATCACCTCGACGGTCAGACGCAGGCGGTTCTCGAGCGAGCCGCCGTACTCGTCGGTGCGCTTGTTGTAGAGCGGGCTGAGGAACTGGTGGAGCAGATACGAGTGCGCGATATGCACCTCCGTCCCGTCGAAGCCACCTTCGCGGGACAGCTCGGCGCAGTGCGCCCACCAGTCGACGAGCTCCTGGATGTCCTCGCGCTCCATCGCCTTCGGCATCTCGCCGTACGACGGGCTCTTCACGTTCGACGGGCCCCAGAGGACGCGAATGTCGTCGGCTGAGTCGGAGGTGGCGTTGCCGCCGAAGTGGTTCAGCTGCTCGAAGATCTTCGCGCCGTGCTCATGCACCGCGCCGGTCAGGCGCTGGTTCGTCGCGACAGCGTCCTTGAGGTAGGCCCACATGAAGCGCTGGTTACCCGTCGTCGAGGTGGGGTGGACGAGACGGTTACCGGTGATCAGCAGGCCCGCGCCGCCCTTGGCGCGTGCCACCTGGTAATCGACGTCGCGCTGGGTGTCCTGCCCGTTCTGCGAGTACATCTTCGCGTGGGCGGTCTGCATGATCCGGTTGCGGACCTCGGTGGTGCCAATCTGCAGGGGGCTCAGCAGGTGCGGGTACTCGCTACTCATCGGACAATCCCCTCCTCAGTAGATGTATTGAGGGGAGCGTAGTGCAGCCGGTGTCAATGTGGAAGGCTCGGATCGTATTCACGCCGCAGGCAGTACGCTGATACCGACCCGAGACCGGAGACACCATGCTGTCGAAGCACGAGCAGGACGACACCCAGATCGCGCCCCTCTACGGGACGCGCGCGATGGTCGCTCCGATCCCGAAGTGGACGCTAGCCGAGACAGAGATGGCCCCGGATGCCGCGTACCAGATCATCCACGACGATCTGACGCTGAACGGCAACCCGCTGCTCAACCTCGCCTCCTTCGTGACGACGTGGATGGATCCGCAGGCGCGCGACCTGATGATGGAGGCGATGCCCGTCAACTTCGTCGACGCGCCCGAGTATCCCCAGACGGCCGAGCTCGAGCGCCGCTGCGTCTCGATCATCGCCGACCTCTTCAACGCCGACGCAACGGGGGAGACCGCCGTCGGCACCTCGACGGTCGGCTCCTCGGAGGCCGTGATGCTCGCGGGGCTCGCGCTCAAGTGGAACTGGCGTACCCGCCGCGCTGCCCAGGGCAAGCCGACCGACAGGCCCAACATCGTGACGGGCTCGAACGTGCAGGTCGTCTGGGACAAGCTCGCGCGCTACTTCGACATCGAGCTGCGCTGCGTCGACATGACGCACGAGCGCACCGTCATCGGCGTGCCCGAGGCCAAGGCGCTGATCGACGAGAACACGATCGCGGTCGTGGGTATCCTCGGTTCCACCTACACCGGCGAGTTCGAGCCGATCCAAGAGCTCGACGCGATGCTGCAGGAGCTCAACAACGAGACTGGGTGGGACGTGCCGCTGCATGTCGACGCGGCCTCCGGCGGCTTCGTCGCGCCGTTTGCCTATCCCGATCTCATCTGGGACTTCCGGCTGCCGACCGTCAAGTCGATCAACGTCTCGGGTCACAAGTACGGCCTCGTCTACCCGGGCGTCGGCTGGGCGATCTGGCGCTCGCGCGAGGAGCTGCCCGACGACCTGCTGTTCCACGACGCGTACCTGGGCGAGGACCAGATCACCTTCAACCTCAACTTCTCGAAGGCGTCGAACCAGGTCGTCGGCCAGTACTACAACTTCCTGCGCCTCGGCCGCGAGGGCTACACGCGGATCATGCAGGGGCTGCTCGAGACCTCGGCGCACATCGCCGATGCCGCCGAGGCCAGCGGGCACTTCAACGTCGTCAGCGCGCGCGACGCCCTGCCGCTCGTCACCGTCACGCTCAAGAGCGATGAGCACTACACGTGCCACGACCTCTCGGACAAGCTCCGCGAGCGCGGCTGGATCATCCCGGCCTACCCGCTGCCGCCGAAGGCCGACGACGTCTCGTGTCTGCGCGTCGTCGTGCGCGAAGGCTTCAGTCGCGACATGGCCGACCGACTGATGGAGGACGTGATGCGTGCCGTCAATGCGCTCAACGCGCGGCCGCCGGCCGCGCCCAAGCGCGTGCGCCACACCCGCAAGGCGCAGGCGGTCTGCTGAGACCTAGGACGCTACGGCAACGAGGTCGACCAGCGCGGACATGCCGCGATGGCGGGGGCCCTCGTCGAGCTCGCGGTCGTACTCCTCGAGGAGTTCGACGCGCAGCGTAGGGAACGCGGTGCGCAGCTCATCAAGCGTGTACAGGTGGTCGAGCGACTTCGGGCCACCCGTGCCGTACGCAAGCTGGCCGGGCCCGTAGCCCTCAAGGAGCA
>JBIIFR010000138.1:0-4991 GCA_044237215.1 Gaiellales bacterium | reverse complement strand
AGCGCTCGGGTCTGGATGCGACGAAGGGGTCAGACCCGCTCGTCGCGCTGACCGCTGCACACACACGAGCCATCCACAGGCACCCGAGCGGTAATGCGACGAACGGGTCTGACCCCTTCGTCGCATCCGCACATGGGGGCGCACGCAACTCGCCGCACCAGAGAATCGCGCCGCTCGAAAACCCTGCCACGACAGGACCACGTCGCAGCGCACCGGAGCTGCTCTACGCGGACTTGCGGCGGGTGGCCAGCTGCGGCGGCTCCTCGCCATCCTCTGCGACGACGGGCATCGGCAGCGTCGTCGTCTCGAACGCCGTCGACAGGCCGATCACAGACTGCGTCCGGTTGACGTCGTCGACCTTGCGGATCAGGTGCAGGACGCGCTCCAGGTCGGCGGTGCTCTCCGCTCGGATCTTCAGCAGGTAGGCCCACTCGCCGGCGACGGCATGACACTCGAGGACGTTGGGGATCGCCTCGAGGCGCTCGGTGAAGTCCGGTACGTCGAAGGCCGCGTTATCCACGAAGACGAAGGCCACGACGCCGTAGCCCAGCGCGTCCGCATCGACCACGGCACGGTAGCCCTTGATGACGCCACGGGCCTCGAGCTTTTTGACCCGCTCGTGTGCGGCCGCCTGCGAGAGACCCACGCGCTTCGCGAGCTCGCCGTACGTCGTCTTGCCATCCTCTTGCAGGATGGAGATGATCTGCCAATCGATCGGGTGCATAGGCTCCGTTACCGAATATTAACGAGTTTTGACTTGCGTTGACCGAAGATCCTCTGGTAGGGTACACCCACGACGAACGGAAATCCACTCCGTCTCGACTGGAGCACCACACCATGCAGGCCTTCGCAGCACTCTCCCTCCTCCACAGTCGCCCCGACAGCGACCATCAGGTCAACGCCGAGCGCCCGGCTCGCGAGGTGCGTGCGCGGCGCCGCTCGATGCTCCGCTCGAAGCGCGTCTAACGCTTTTCTCTCCACCCTCCTCTCCTCTCCTCCAGTCTCAGCCCCGGTCATCTGACCGGGGCTGAGCTGTTTCTGGGGGCGATTGGGCTCCTACGGATCCGGATCCATGTCCGGAGGCGACGAGGAAGTCATCAGCGGCGATTGCCTCTCCAGCCCCGTGGGGATCCGGATCCACACGCGTTGCGCCGGATCGCCATCGAGGCGGATCCACCGAACCAGCGCGTGCCTCCCCGGCAAACGCTGGACATGGACCCAGATCCTACGACGCCCCCTGCCACACTCCACCACACATGCTGCGCTTGCCCCTCTGTGCCCTGATCGCGCTGCTCGCGCTCACCTTCTGCGCCACGGCGGGCGCGGCCACGACCACGGTGATGACGCGAAACCTCTACCTCGGCGCCGATGTCAGCGTGGCGCTGAAGCTCCTGCCGGACATGCCCGCCGCGGCGCAGTTCATGTGGGACCAGGTGGCGGCAACGGATTTCCGCCGTCGCGCGCCACTCTTCGCCGCTGAGGCGGCGCGCGAGCGCCCGGACGTGATCGGCCTGCAGGAGGCGACGAGGTGGAGCTGCTCGACCGGCTTTGGCGGCAATCGACGCGTGGTCTTCGACTTCACACAGGAGTTCCTGGCCGCGACCGAGGCGGCCGGCACACCGTACGTCCTCGCCACCGCCGACGGGCGCACGGCGCAGAATCCGAGTTTCGGTCTCGGTCCAATTCCGTTTCTGACGCGTATTCACGACCCGGCCACCTTCCAACCGCTCTTCGGCACAGACGACGCCGACTGCGGCTTCCAAATCGGTGATGCACTCGCGATCCGCGCCGACCTTGCACCTCGGGTGCGCGCTGTCGGCGTCGGCGACTTTCCAACCGAGACGACAATCGCACCGCTTGTTCTCGTCATACCGCGCGGCTTCGTGTGGGCCGATGTCGACCTCGACGGCACGCCCGTGCGCTTCGTCACGACGCACCTCGAGTCGTTGTGGACAGCTGGCGAGACACCACCATCCGCCCGACAGGCCAGCCAGCTCGTGGAGACGCTCGCCTCCACCACCATGCCGCTCGTCGTCATGGGTGACTTCAACAGCGACCCCCGGGATCCGCGTGACCCCAGCGACAACCCCGGCGGGCAGCCCGAGATGAGCGCCACCTGCCCCGCCCAGAGCGGCGACGGTGACGCCCGCTGCAACGCGTACTGGACGATGCGCGAGGCGGGCTACGCAGACGCCGGGCCGGACGCGACAGATCCCCGCAACTTCACCTGGGGCGCCAGCGCCCTGCTCGCAGGGCCGGACCCGGCGCGGGTGCCGGCGGCGCTCGACGCGGGTAATCCGCACGGTCTCACCGATCGGCTCGACTACACCTTCCTGCGCAATGGGCCGCGGGTCGTGGACGCGCACCTGATCGGCGCGGCGTGGCCCGCTGGAGACGACATCTGGGACTGCGACACGCCCAAGCAGGCACGCGATGCCGCGGAGGCCGCAGCGGCGTTGGGAATCGAAGCACCCAACCCGACGCAGTGCCTCCCCACGGATCATGCCGGCATCGTCGCGACGATCTCTCTCCCCGCCTCGACCGTGCTCGACCCACCACTGCCACAGCACACGTCGGGCCGCCCCCTGATGGCGACGATCGCCCTCATCGCGATCGCAGTGGTCGCTGCCGCGTTGGTTGTGCACATCACGCTGGCGCTCATCCTGCTCGTGCCGCTGATCGTGGTGGTGGCGATCGTCGTCGCCAACCGCCGCCGCCGCGCCTGAGACCAGCGAAGAACAGGGCGCAAATCGTGTATTTATGCGGATTCGCTCTGCTCGCGCCGTACGTTACCGAATATTTACAGGTTATCGCTTGACAAAACCGAAGATCCTACGGAATACTGTGGCCATGCGAATCGATCAGATCACCTCGAACCCCACGCAAACCGCTCCGATCCCGGCGTTCAACTTCCTGTTCGCGTCGGCCGAGCCGAGGCAGTCCAGCCGCCGCAAGCCCTCGTGGCTCACGCGTCCGCTCCTCCGCTCGAAGCGCGTGTAGGTTCCGCCAACACTTTCCTCTCCACCCTCCTCTCCTCTCCTCTCAGTGGGCCCTCGCTTCGGCGGGGGCCTTCTGTATTTCCGGGCCGATCTGCGATCCTAGTGCGATGGCCGCTCCCCGCAAGCCCCGCCTCAAGGCCCGTGTTGCGATCGAGCAGAGCGGACGCATCCTGTGCGTGCTCCACGCCAAACCCCGCGAAGAGCCCTTTTGGTGCCTGCCGGGCGGCAACGTCGACGACGGCGAAACGCTGATCGAAGGCGCGATCCGTGAACTCCGCGAGGAGGTCGGGGTCGTGGTGGAGACCGACGGAGCGATCCTCATCGTCGACGGCCCGGAGACGGGAGCCGTCGAGGTGATCCTGCGCGGCGTCATCATCGCCGGCGAGCCTGCGATCGGCGACGACTCGGGCGATGCCTATCTGGCCGAGGCGGCCTGGATCGCCGTGGACGAACTCCCGGCCACGTTCCGGCCAACCGTCCTGCGAGAGCTCTTGCAGCAGCCGGGTGGACTCAGCGGCCTGCCGGCGATCGACGTCGCCAGCTGGGTCGCGTAGGCGCACTCCCCCACGCGGACGGAAGCGCATCGTGGGGTGACTCCTGCGTGGATGCGACAAAGGGGTCACGTTGCTACCCACCGGCCCGCCATGCACGCGAGCGCCCGCCGCCACCCACCGGCGGCCGACCCCTAGTCGAGGCGGCTTGCTTCGAGCCAGGCCAGGTCGGTCGGAATGCCCAGCCCGGGCCCGTCCGGCGGACGGATTGTGCCGTCCTCCCCCGCGAAGAGCGGGGCGGGCAGCAGCCAGTCGCGCCGATCGGGGCCCCAGCCCGGGGGATCGAAGGGCACCTCGACGAACGGGCACGTGGACCACGCCAGCGCGGCATGCAGGTTGACGAGGAAGCCCAGGCCGTTCGTCCACGTATGCGGCGACCACATGCGTCCGCTCAGCACGGCCAGATCAGCCAAGCGCCGGGCACCCGTGATGCCACCGGCGAGCGCGACGTCGCACTGGATGACGTCCACGCCGCCCCGCAGCAGCAGATCGCGTGCCTCGTGCGATTGTCGGACCATCTCGCCGCTCGCAATGCGCAGTGCGGTCTTGGCGCGCAGCTCGGCGTAGCCCGCCACATCGGCGGTGGGCAGCGGCTCCTCGAGCCAGTACACGCCCATGCGCTCGAAGGCGCGGGCGGCCTGGACGGCCTCGGCGACGTCCCAGCCGAGGCGGTGATCGCCCGCCATCCGCCAGCCATAATTCGCGTCGACCATGATCTCCATGTCGGCGCCGATGGCGTCGCGCACCTGCTCGACGACCGTCGCAGACTGGCGCCAATCACCGAGCGGGAGGCGCAGCTTGACGGCCTTGAACCCAGCCATGCGCAGGTGCATCGTGCGCTCGGCGCGCTCCGCGGGCTCGATGACCTCGGCGGTCGAGGCATAGGCCAGCAGGCTCTCGTTGCGTCCTCCGAGAAAACGCCACAGCGGCTCGCCCGCCGCCCGTGCCGCGAGGTCAGCACAGGCCGCCTCAGCGACCCACGGCCGCCCGCCGTGGAAGTCCACGGTCTCGCAGATGCGGTGGATGAGGTCGAGACGGCGCGGGTCGAGCCCCACCAGGTGCCGCTGCAGCACCTTGAGGTCCGGAAGGTTGTCGCCACCGCCAATCCCGACCGTGCCGTCGTCGGCGGTGATGATGACGACCTCCGCGTCCTGATAGGTGCGCGGCACGGGATCCCACGACATCGTCACCGGCGTGCCCCACAGGTTGCGGTAGCGGCGGACCTCGATCGACGCGATCTTCATAGTGCAGAGCCTAGCTGCGGACGTCGAGCATCACGCGTCGCGATGCACCTTGATGCATCAGTTCGAACGCCTCGTTGACCCGGTCGAGCGGCAGTCGATGACTGATCAGCTTCTCGAGCGGCAGCCGTCCCTGACGGTGGAGCTCCAGCAGCTGGGGGAACATCTCCGGTGGGTACGACGACCCGTAGATCGAGCCG
>JBIIFR010000137.1:0-5047 GCA_044237215.1 Gaiellales bacterium | reverse complement strand
GCGATGTACGAGAACACCGACCTCGCCGTCGGCGCCGCGCAGATCCACCTCAACGGCGTGCTCGACTCGATCGCGATGGCCGAGATGGTGCTCGGCGGCCCCGATGTCCTCGAGCAGGATCCCGCCGTCTTCGGCACGATCAACGCGAACTCGCCGCTGATGTTCGACACGCGCATGCTCGAGTCGCTGTGGATGCTCGCCGAGCGCAACCAGATCGTGAACATCACGCCGTTCATCATGATGGGCGCGATGGGCCCGGTCTCCGTGCCAGCCGCGCTGGCACAGCAGACCGCGGAGTCGCTGGCGGGCATCGCGCTCGTCCAGGCGATCCGCCCGGGCTGTCCCGCGATCATGGGCTCGTTCGTCTCGAACACCGACATGAAGTCCGGCTCGCCCGGCTTCGGCGGTCCCGAGGCGGCGCTCGGCATCCTCGCGACCGGCCAGATCGCCCGCCGCCACAACGTCCTGTGGCGGGCCGGCGGCGGCGGCCTCAACGCCAGCCCCGCCGTCGATGGGCAGTCCGCGTTCGAGTCGCTCAACACGATGACCCAGTCGTTCTTGGCCGGCGCCAACCTCCAGCTGCACGTGACCGGTTGGCTCGAGGGCGGCCTCACGCACTCGTTCGCGAAGGTCGCGATGGACACCGAGATGCTGCGCAACCTGATTGCCGAGTTCACGCCGATCGAGTGGAGCGACGAGAACCTCGCCTTCGACGCGCACGCTGAGGTCGGCCATGCCGGCCACTTCTTCGGGGCCGCGCACACCCTCGAGAACTTCCGCGACTGCTTCTACCGGCCGACGGTCTGGACGACGGACAACTTCTCGGCCTGGACGAAGAAGGGCCAGAAGAACGCCACGCAGCGCGCACTCGAGGAGTTCAACCACCTGCAGGAGGCGTGGGCCGAGAGCCCGCCCACGCTCGACGCCGATCTCCACGCCGAGCTCAAGGCCTACGTGGATCGGCGCCGGTACGAACTGGGCGACTAGCCCCGCATGGTCGTCCTGTTCGGCCTGATCACGGCGTTCTCCTGGGCATTCGCCAACGTCTTCACCCAGCAGGCGACACGGACCCGCACGAAGCCGGCCGTGATCATGTTCTGGGTGCTGCTCGTCACGACCGCGGCGATCCTGCCGTTCGCGCTCGCGATCGACCACCTGCAGGGGCCGTGGACGCCCGGGAGCCTCGCCTGGCCGATCGCGGCCGGCGTCCTCGCCGACCTCGGGTTCTTCCTCCTCCTGCGCGCGCTGACCAAGGGCAGCCTCAGCGTCGTCGCGCCGATCATCGCCCTCGAGGGCGGTGTCGCCACGGTGCTGGCGATCGCGCTCGGCGAGCGCCCGTCTGCGCTCCAGTACCTGCTGCTCGTCGTCGCCGTGGTCGGCGCCCTGCTGGTCGCGCTCGAGCCGGGGCGACGGACGGCGGCCGGTGCACCCGAGGCGGTGCTTGCCGCCGTCGCCTATGCGGGCGTGCTCGTCGCGCTCGGCCAGTCGCCGCTGCCCGACCTCACCACCGTCGGCATCACCCGTGCCACCAGCGTGCTCCTCATCCTCCCCGCCTTCCTGCTGGTGCGCGAACTGCCGAAGCGGGCGAACGCCTACCCGATCCTCTGGTGCGGCCTGCTCGACGCCGTTGGCTTCGCCTTCTTCGCCTTCGCCGCCTCCGTCGGCCCGCTGTCCGTGGCGTCCGTCACCGCCACCCAGTGGGGCACCGCCGCCGCGCTGATCGGCATCATCTTCATGCGCGAACGGCTTTTCACGAACCAGTACATCGGGATCGCGGTGACGCTGCTCGCGGTGACCGGGTTGGGACTGGCCTCCTAGCGGCCCGCGCGAGCGACGACACCTGCAATGCGTTCTGCCGCGCGCGCCTGATGATCGCTCGGGAGCAGCGCCGCTCGCTGCGCGAGCTCACCGGAGGCGACGATCCCCGCGCGAAGAGCGGCGATGCCGAAGAGGTAATCCTCGTCGCGACCTGCGACGAGCTTGGACACCACGAGATCATGCGCCTCGATGGCCCACCCGATCGCTGGCGTGCCGTTCAGCGACTCCACTTCAACTCGTACCAGCCGCTGTTGCCACCCCTCCGGGAGCACCGCCGTATCGGGACCCACGCCGTGCGCGCGGTAGCCGAACGTCTCCTCGAACAGTGACCCCTGACCGAGAGCGGCTTCGATCTCGATCGACCGAGCCGGATCGGACCGTGGGTAGACGTCGAGTTCCTCGGACACCACCATCTCGTCTGGTGCCAGCGGATATTGCGCGAGGATGGCCTGGCTTCCGACGATGATGAGTTCATCGTCAACGACCGCTGCGGCGGCGCGAACGATGTGGTCGAACTGATCCCGCCTCATGCAGCACCCACCAGACGGTGCATGAGTGCGCGACGATCCTCATGCGGCACCAGACCCTTGAACGGAGACGTCTGCCTGAGCCGCGCCGCCTCAACGGTGTCGTCTGCAATCGACGCGCGGAGCGCTGCCGGTGCACGCCCAAGCAGCACTCGCCACCGCTCTGCCCACACCGCATGCAGCACACCATCCTGAGCAGCCGCCTCCAGCTGCCAGCGGGCGATTGCGATGACGCGCTCGTCGAGGTCACGTGCGAGCAACCGATGCACGGCGAGATCGACCACCTCGGCGCGACGGTGGCCCGTCGACACAAGCTCGGCAAGCAGCTCGGGCGGGGCGATCTCACCGAGCGGCAGCGCCTTCGCACGTTCTCGCCGCTGGCGCACGACGACACCGAGCGGCCGCTGGGCACCCTGCCGCCGCGCATCGTCCATCTCTACCCGCAGCCGCACGAGCTCGCGTGTGGGCACCATCGTCTTGCCGTCGATATCGATGACCGTGGGGATGGCACCATCGACAATCCAGCGATCGATGCTCGTCTGCGTCAAGGCGAGAAACCGTGCCGCCCGACCGCGCGTGACGGTGCGGCCGGCCGTCAACTCCAGTGCAGCACGCAACTCGAGCAGATCGGGCACGGCGTCGGGCTCTGCCCGCCGCAACAGGCGCTCAACCGGCACGAGTGCGTGGAGTGCGGTGTCACGGGCGGCGATGCTCACGCCCACAGGCTACACGATAGTGAGAAAAATCGTCCGAAAGAGGACTATATGCGGCGCTGGAGCGCCGCGACCGACGCCGTCGAAAGCGGCTCGCGCGCGATGCCCGTGGTGCCGCCACGCGTGGCGAACGCGGTGATGCGGCCGGTGCGCTCGCCATGGTGGGCGAGCAGGCGGTGGCGGCGGATGTCGTGGACGAGAAAGTCGACGGCCGCCTCCAGCGCATCGATCACTGTTATCTCCCCGGCCACGGCGCGGATCTCGTCGGCATCCGCGTAGGCGCTGGGGGTCAGGAGGAGCAGGACGGCGGCCTCCGGGGCGTTCGAGCGCATGCGGGTGAGCAGGTCCTGCACGGGGTCGGCCCGGCGCTCGATCAGCGTGACGCTGCCGCCGCCGCGCAGCGCGCGGATCGCCTTGGCGAGCACCATCGTCTTGACCTCCGACGACGAGAAGATCGCCGCCACCGGACGCCCCTTGGCCTCCTCCAGCGCGACGCGCAGGCCGCACTCGAGTCCCCGCACGGCGATCCCCTCGAACGCGGGCCGCGCCTCGAACGAGCCGAAGCCGGCGGCGAGGAGCAGCGCCTTGGCGCCCTCGTCGAGCAGCCCCGCCGCGAGCTCGTGGACGCGCTGCGTCACCTGGTCCGGTCGCCGCTTCGCGTACGGCGCGAACGCCTGGTCCGCAACGACGAGGACGTCCTCCTTCGGCAGACGGGCGCGCAGCAACTCTGCTCCGCGCACGCCCTCCCAGCCCTCCGCGACGACCCCGATCGCACCCGCCGGGTCGGCGCTCCAGGTCACGACCGCGGTCGCTTCTTCTCCGGGTCGTAGATCGGGAACGTGTCCGTGTAGGCCGGCACGAGGCGGCCGTCGGGCAGCGTCACCTCGACGCGGTTGCCCGGCTCGGTCAGGTCGGCCTCGAGGCACGCCAGACCGATCAGGCGGTCGATACTCGGCGAGCGTCCCGCCGACGGCGACAGCAGCTTGCCGACGCCGCGACCGTTGACGAAGACATCGGCGCCGTAGTCCGGCGCCTCGTTCCCCGCGACGACGAGCGTCGTCAGGCGATGCGTGATGCCCGCGGCCAGCTCGTCGACGAGGACCTGCTTGCCTTCGAAGTCGCCCGTCTCCAGGTTGATCGTCCGGTCCAGGTTCATGTGGAACGGCGAGGTCAGGCCCGGGAAGTAGTCGTAGCCGATGAAGATCAGGCCCGACTCGATGCGCAGCGACTCGACGGCGGCGAGGCCGTACGGGCGGATGCCGCGCGACGCACCCTCGTTGAGGAGCTCCTGCCAGAGCAGCTCCGCGCTGGCCTTCGGCACGTAGATCTCGTAGCCGAGCTCGCCCGAGTAGCCGGTGCGGGCCAGGTAGCAGCCCGGAATGCCGCCGATCGTGATCGGCTCCGCCGTGAAGCGGAAGTACTTGAGCGAGGCGACGTCGAAGTCGGTCATCGCGCTGATCAGGTCGCGGGCCTTCGGGCCCTGCACCTGCACGTGCGGCCACTCCTCCGTGCGGTCGAGGATCTCGACGTCGAAGCCCTGGCGCTGCGCGACGCGGCGGAACTGGTCCACGTCACTCTGGAGCGCGGTCACCACGAGGATGCCGGCTCCCGTCTCGTCGCCCGTGTTGAAGGCGACGCCGTCGCCGAGCATGCGGCCGTACTCGTCGAGGAAGCACGAGTAGCGAGCCTGCCCGACCTGCATCGAGGCCATGTCGTTGGCGAAGCAGTAGTCGAGCGCCTTGATCGCGTCGGGGCCGCGGAAGATCCACTTCTGCAGCGGCGACTCGTCCCAGATGCCGACCGTCTCGCGTACGGCATGGTGCTCCTCGATCGGGTCGCCGAAGTCGGAGATCCAGTCCCAACCCTCCCACTCCGCGAAGGTGCCACCCTGCCGACGCTGGATCGCATCGAAGGCGGTCTTGCGCAGGCCCTCGGTGGAGACGGGCGGAACGGGCGGCGGCACGAGCTCGATACCGGCGGCCTCAGCGG
>JBIIFR010000136.1:0-5051 GCA_044237215.1 Gaiellales bacterium | reverse complement strand
CACACTGGAGTCAGGAGTCGGCGGACGCGCTCGCGGTCTGGGCGGAGGCCTCGGCTGTGCCGATCGCGACGCAGTTCCGTCGTCAGGACCGCATCGACAACGCATCGCCGGCCTATGTGGGCGACCTCGGCCTCGGCGCCAATCCCGCACTCGAGGCGCGTGTCGCCGAGGCCGACCTGGTCGTCCTCCTCGGCGGGCGCTTCGGCGAGATCCCCAGCGGCGGCTACGCTCGCCTGCCGCAGGAGCGCCGACTCGGTCACCTGGTCGCCCACGTGCACGCCGAGTCGTCGGAGCTCGGGCGAACATGGCATCCCGATCTGGCGATTGCCGCCACCGCCCCGCTGGTGGTCGACGGGCTCGTGGCGCGCGGCCCGCTCGGGCGGCCGCCGCGCGCCATGTGGGCGCAGGCGCTCCGTGGCGGGTACGAGACCTGGAGCGAGCCCGCCGCGCGCGAGCTCGCCGGCGTCGATCTCGGCCAGGTTGTCCGCCACCTGCGCGAGGCGCTCCCCGCTGACGCGGTGATCACCAACGGCGCCGGCAACTACACCGTCTGGATCCACCGCTATTACCGCCACCGTCGCTTCGGCACCCAGCTCGCACCGACCAGCGGTGCGATGGGCTACGGCATCCCCGCGGCCATCAGCGCCGCGCTGCACGACCCGTCGCGTCCGGTCGTCGCCTTCGCCGGCGACGGCTGCTTCCAGATGAGCGGTCACGAGCTCGCCACGGCGGTGCAGGTCGGTGCACGGATCATCGTCCTCGTCTGCGACAACGGCATGCTCGGCACGATCCGCATGCACCAGGAACGCGACTTCCCCGGCCACGTCGAGGGCACCGCGCTCGCCAACCCCGACTTCGCCGCCCTCGCCATCGCCTACGGCTGTCACGGCGAGCGGGTCGAGCGCGACACCGACTTCCCCGCCGCCTTCGCCCGCGCCCGCGCCGCCGACCGCCCGGCTCTGATCCATCTGGTCTGCGACCCCGCCGCGATCACCCCCGGCGCGCTGCTGCCCTAGCGGCCGGGCGATCAACTTTGCATTGGTGCCAGGCACCAATGCAAAGTTTGCTGAGTCGAGCTGAGCCGAGTCGAGTCGAGTCGAGCCGAGTTGAGGTGCTGGCGTTTGGCGTTTGGTGCGGATTTGGCCCTGCGATGGTGCCTCGGAGGCGGGCGTTGATCCACTTTGCATCGGTGCCTGGCACCAAAGCAAAGTTGCAGCGCCCAAGCCGCCAGACGTGTGGGCGTAGGCGCCGACCGAGGGGGTCAGCGGCCCGCCGGCGCGGCGAGCAGATGTTCGACGTTCTCGACGAACCACTCGCCGCCGTGCTGGGGCGCGAGGTGCAGGGCGTCGGCGCCATGCTGCTCCACGAGGTCGCAGGCGCGGCGCAACTCGTCAAGACGGACGGCGTATGTCGCCGCGTCGGCGACGTCGGGATCGTGTCCCTCAAGGGCGAACGCCGGATCGAAGGGGGCGAGCCGCTCGAGCAGCGCGCGCGTGCCGGCGACGGTCAGATAGGCCGGGTCGCCCCAGAGGCACTGATAGAGCGCGTCGCCGAGGAACAGCACCCGATCCTCGGGCTCCCAGACAACGATCGAGTCGTCGGCGTGGTCGCCGCCGACCCAGCGCAGCTCGACGGTCGTGTCGCCGAGGTCGACGTGGTGCGCCTCGGCGAACGTCACCTGCGGCACGACGATGCGGAGCGACGTGCGCTCGTCCTCGCTGAACTCCTCGAGCAGGTGGGGGAGGGAGAACGCGAGTTCGAGCCCGTCGTCGACGCGCTGGCGTAGCGCCGCCTCGTCCCACGCGCAGCCAGCCTGTGCGGCGACGCCGACGGCCGTGCGCTCCGACGCCAGCACCGGCACGTCGAGCGCGGCAGAGCCGAAGGAGTGGTCCCAGTGCCAGTGCGTCAGCGCGATGCCGATGATCGGTGGACGTTCGTGCGCATCCAGTTCCGCGACGAACGCGGCGAGGTGCGCGGGCGACGCACCGCTGTCGACGAGCAGCGTCCCGGCCGTGCCGCGGATGGCACCCAGCACCGGGCGGTCGGTGCGCTCGTCGGGGGTGAAGCGATCGACGCGGGGCGAGACTTCCTCGAAGCGGCAGGCGGGCATAGACTCCACGGATGCTACGCGTTGCGCGCCCGCCAGTGAACGTTCTCAGCAGTGCCGACATCGCACGCATCGACGCGGCGTGGCGCACGATCGTGAGCGAGTTCGGCGTGCAGTTCGAGAACCCGCATGCACTCGCGCTGCTGCAGGAGGCGGGGCAGCGCGTCGCTGGCGAGACTGTTTTCTTCGACGCCGACTGGGTCGCCGCCCAGGTCTCGCTGGCGCCGTCCACGTGGACATGGCACGCCCGCAATCCCGTGCGCGACATCCCGATCGGGCAGGGGCTGACGTCGTTCGCGCCGGCCTACGGTGCCCCGTTCACGACCTGCGGCGGCGAACGCCGGAACGGCACGCTCGCCGATCTGCGTAACCTCGTCGCTCTCATTCAGGATGCCGACGAGCTCGATGTGGCGGGCGGCGTGGTGCTCGAGGCGCAGGACGTACCCGTCGAGCATCGGCATCTGCAGCTCCTGCGCACGCTCGCCGTGGACTCGGACAAGCCGTTCATGGCCGCGATCAGCTCGCCGGAGGCGGCCGAGGACTCGGTGCGCATCGCCGACCTTGTGCTCGGCGGCCTCGATGGACGCTGCGCAATGACCGCGATCGTCAACTCGAACTCGCCGCTGCGCTGGGACGAGCGGATGAGCGACGCGATGATGATCCTCGCCCGGCACGGGCAGGCGCCGATCGTCATGCCCGGCGCGTTGCTGGGCGCGATGGCGCCCGTCACGCTCGCCGGTGGTATCGCGCAGATGCTGGCCGAGGCCTTCGCGGCGATCGCATTGATCCAAACCGTCAACCCGGGCAATCCAATCCTGCTCGGCATCGGCACGCCGATCACCGACATGCAGTCAGGCGCGGCCGGCTTCTCTGGCCCGGAGCTCTCGCGCGGCATTCTTGCGGCCGGCCAGCTCGCACGCCACTACGGCCTGCCTACGCGCGCGCTCGGCGGCGGTCTGACCACCAGCCAGGTGACCGACGCGCAGGCCGGATGGGAGAGCATGCAGGTGATGAAGGCATCGCTCGACGCGCATGCCGACGTGGTCATGCACGCTGCGGGCTGGCTCGACGCCGGCCTCGTGACGGGCTACGAGAAGCTGATCTGTGACCTCGACATCATCGCGTCGCTGTGCGTGGAGTACGGGCCGGTGATCGTCGACGACGAGGAGCTCGCGCTCGACGCCATTCGTGAGGTCGGCCACGGCGGACACTTCTTCGGCGTCGATCACACGATGACGCGCTTCCGCACGTGCTTTCATCGTCCAGTCGTGGCCTCGAAGCAGAACATCGAGCGCTGGCGCGCGGCCGGGTCGCTGACGGCCGAGCAGCGTGCCGAGGTGGTCTGGCGCGCGCGGCTTGAGGAGCATGTGCCGCCGCCGATCGACGCGGGCGTTGAGCGCGACGTCGATGCGTATATCGCGGCCCGTACGCTCGAGCTGGGGTAGACGAACGCGGTGACACAGGCGGGCAGCCGGCGGGTCGTCGACGCCGGCCGCCCTGTGTGTCCAGAACGCTGCGGGGTCGTCTGCCGCTTCGTTGCGTCTGTAACGGGGCTGACGCAGCGGGTGCGGGAATCTGACGCGGGAAACCCGTACATCCCCTGCGGAACGACCCGCCGAGCATCGGCGCGGTGGCCCGCTCAGCCGGGCGCGCGCCGCGCGAGCTGCGAGCCCTGCACCGAGTTGACGGCGTCGAGCACAATCGCGTCCCCGCGCCAGCGGTCGTCGGAGTGCTCGATCGGCGTGCCGTCGCTGGCGAAGACCGTGCGCTCTTGGCGCAGCAACGGTGTGCCGGGCCTCCCGCGCAGCAGCGTGGCATCGGCGGCCTCGGCTGCGACGGCGCTGATGCGATGGTGCCCCGAGGCGACCTCGACGCCGTGGTCGGCGAGGGTCGCGTAGACGCTGCCCGTCTCGAGATCGGCATCGACGAGCAGGGCGCCGATGCGCTCTGGGTACGCCGCGTGCTCGACCATCACGGGTACGCCGTCGAGCAGGCGGACGCGGATCATCGTCCAGACGAGGTCGTGCTCGCCGATGCGCAGCTCCTGCGCCACGGCCGGGTCGACGGGGCGTCGCACGAGCTCAACCATCTGCGCTCCGGGTGTCGCTCCCTGCTGCCGCGCCCAGGCGGTGAAGGACAGCAGCTCGGAGAACGGCTGGAGGCGTGGGCGCTGCAGGACCGCGGTGCGGGCGCCCTGGCGTGTCTGCACGAGCCCTTCGGCTCGCAGCGTCGCGACGGCCTGCCGCACCGTGCCGCGGGCCAGCCCTGTCGCCTCCGTCAGCGCCGCGTCCCCGGGGAGCGTGTCGCCCGGCAGCAGCTCTCCGCTGGCGATCGTGTCGCGCAGTGCGGAGGCGAGCCGGACATGTGCAGGGACATCTCCGGGCACCTGTCCATAGCGCGTGGCAACGCGCTGCACGAGGGCATCGTCAGTGCGCTTGACATGACTAGACATGTCTGCGACCTTGCCTTGTACGTGTCCAGACAGGTTTCCCCATGACCGCTACTGTACCGAGCCGCGCGCGCATCGTCATCATTGGCGGCGGCGTGATCGGATGCTCGATCGCGTACCACCTCGCCAAGGCGGGTGAGCGCGACGTCGTGCTGCTCGAGCAGAGCGAGGTCGGTGGCGGCACCACGTGGCATGCGGCCGGCATGGTCGGGCGCCTGCGTGCGAGCAGCACGTTCGCCCGCATGTGCGACACCTCGGCCCGGCTCTACGCGGGCCTCGAGGCGGAGACGGGGGAGATGGTCGACTGGCGCCAGTGCGGCACGCTCTACGTGGCGCGGGGCGAAGAGCGCATGGTCCAGTACCGCCGTACCGGCGCAATGGCGCAGCATCTCGGCATCGACGTCGAGATGGTCGGCCGGCGGGAGGCGATCGACCTCTTCCCGTTCCAGCGCGGCGACGACCTCGTCGGCGGCCTGTACATCCCCGACGACGGCA
>JBIIFR010000135.1:0-5065 GCA_044237215.1 Gaiellales bacterium | reverse complement strand
CGTCTCCTCCGTTGTCGCGGGAGCGTTGGCCTTCTCGTCGGCGGCCCGGTCGCGCGCGCGGGCGGCACGGATGGCGCTCATGATGCCGGAGTACATGCGGGCATCGGGGTCGACCTGCTTGAGCGCAGAGGCGTAGCAGTCCTGCGTGTGGTACTTGAGGCGCCCGCTGAAGAAGTACTCGTTGATGACCTGCTTGCCACAGTTGGCGGCGGCGGCCGGCGGAGCGTTGGTCAGCAGCAGCCCGCCGCAGGCCAAGGCTGCCGCGAGCAGGACGGTCAGGGGCAGAAGGCGGGCGCGGGCGGACACGGTTCCCAACTCTACCGACGGCTGCGAGTACACGTGTGCGTCACGGTGAGGGGGCCGGCACCGCGTCGAGCACGACGAAGACCGACTCGTCGCCGCCCGACAGGCGGGCGGCCCACTGCAGCGCCTCCCGCCCGCCGACGGGGTCGTCCCAGGCGAAGGCGAGGTACGTGCCGTAGGCGAGCCAGACCTCGTAGTTGCTCGGCTCGAGCCGGATCGCCTCCTGCAGCGCTGCGCGGGCGCCCGCGCTGTCACCGAGGGATTCGCGCGCATCCGCCTCGGCGAGCAGCGGCGGCACGGCGAGCGGGTTGGAGCGGTGCGCGCTGGCGGCGAGGGCGAGGGCCGTGGTCGGGTCGTCGACGATCAGGTTCTGGCTCTCGACCGTCTGGCGCGCGCTGAGCCAGAAGGGCAGGGCCAGGAGGCCGGCGGCGATCAGGCCGATGCAGAGCACGCCGGCGATGGCGCGTCCGGCCGGTGCGATGCGTGTCTGCAGGCGGTCGACGGGTGCGATCGCGCCGATCGCGGCGTAGACCACCACGCCGACGGCAGCGAGGCTCCAGTCGACGTCGACGAGCCCCTGCAGGAGGAAGGCGAGGCTGGCAACGACGACCACGGTGACGCCGGTGGCGTCGTCCGTCCGCGGCCGGCGCAGGGCGCGCAGCGCCATCACGACGAGGGCGATGCCCGCAGCGATGAACGGCAGGCCGCCGAGTAGGCCGACGCCCGCGAGCACCTCGAGCAGGGTGTTGTGCGCGGAGTCCGTCACCTGCGTTGGGTTCCGGGTCGTCTGCTCGAGCAGACGGAAGGTGCCGGCTCCCCAGCCGAGCAGCGGCTCCGCGGTGAAGCCATCCCACGCCGTCGTCCACCAATGGTCACGATAGTTCGAACCGATGCCGACGCGGACGCCGGCCTGTCCAACGGGGCTCGTGAAGCCGGCACGGATGGCGGCCACGGTGGCACCGATGCCGCCGGCACGGATGACGACCGCGATCGCCATCAGCAGGAGTCCGGCAACGGCGATCAGGAGCGTGCGCCGAGACGCGCGGCGCGGGGTGCCCGCCGGGTCGTTGCCGGGCATCACCCGATGGAAGAATGCCGCGAGTGCGGCTCCGAGGATGATCGCCACCGCGGTGGCGATGACCAGCTGCCAGCCTGCCGCCTGCACGCTCTGCTCCGGCGCGGTGAAGGCTGTCCACGAGGCAGCCCGGAAGCCGATCACGATGGCGGGCAGGATCGCCACGAGACCGGACAGACGCAGGCGCGGCGGCGTCGGCAGGACCAGCAGCAGGATCACGATCCCGATCACCGTCAGGCCGAGGCCGGAGCGCGAGGAGGTCAGCACCAGCGCCAGCGCGTTCACGGCGGCGATTGCCCCGCCGAGGGCGCGCAGGCGGATATCGCGGTGGGCGGCCAGCGCGAGGCCGCCGAACACGCCGATGAGGGCGAGCACGGCCAGGGCGTTCGGCAGCGTCAACGTGCCGGATAGGCGCGGGCTCAGCTGCACGCCGGTGGAACCGCCGAACGAGCGCGCGATCAGGGCCCACGTGCTGGCGACGGTGGCCAGCGCCGTCAGGCCCGTCGCAAAGACCGTGCCGGGGCGTCGTAGCGTCGGGCCGAGCAGCAGGCCGAGGGCAAGCGCGCCGAGGTAGCCGGAGGCGAGGATGGCCGTCGACACGGACTGGGCGGGCGACAAGGACCAGAGGCCGGAGAGGGCGGCCACGACGGCGAAGAGCGCGAGGCCGCCGGCCGCGACGAGGCTCGCCGGGTTCGGCAGGACGAACGGCCAGCGGCCACAGGCCATCAGGCCGAGGGCCACGCCTGCGGGCAGTGCGGTGCCGGCGGCGATCAGCTCCGTGGCACCGGGTGCGATGCCACCGGCGCCGAAGAGCACGCCCCAGATCGCGACCAGCACGGCCGGCACGGCCAGCAGCACGGCAGCAGTCGGGCTCAGTCGGGGCAGCGGGCGCACAGACCGGATGGTACGTGCCGGAGCGTCGAGGACGGTTAGTGGCTGGTGAGCGGGTCCGCGACGATCACGAGCAGGCGGGCCCCGCCGAGCTCATCCTTGCGGACGCCGTCGAGCGGCTGGGCGATCGCGTTGTCCAGCTTCAGGCGCCGAATCAGCTCTCGCGCGGCCGCGGGTCCGGCCGTGTCGGCCTGCTGGTACATGACGTACGTGCGCATGTAGCTGTGGTCGGGCGCATCGCCCACGCTGACGATCGGATACTGCTTGACCATCAGCTGACGGGCGGCCTCCGCGGCAACGCCGTCGGCGCCGACGCCGTTCCAGACGATGACGGGGGTCTGTGCCACGGCCGGGGCGGGGATGACGGCGGCGACCTTGGCGGTGGCGGGCGCACTGGAGCGTCCGGCGAGTGCGCCGTAGACGGCGAAGCCGACCCAGAGCACGATGCCGGTCAACACCACGGCTCCGACCAGGATGCCCCAGAGGGCGAAGCGCTCCGCGAAGCGCCGTCGCCGTACGGCAACCCACGCACCGGTGTCGAGGAGGAAGGGATTCTCTGCAGCAGCCATGACGGGAGGTGCCTTCTCCGACGGTCCGCCCGTTCCTGCCGAGGTGCGCCCCGATCGGCTCTGCGGACTACTCTTGTTACATGTTCGTGAGCCTCGAGGGCCCCGATGGGGTCGGCAAGACCACGCAGGCGGCGCTGCTCGCCGACCGTCTGCGGGCGACGGGACTCGAGGTGGTGCAGTGCCGCGAGCCGGGCGGGACCGGCCTTGGGGAACGCGTGCGTGCCGTGCTGCTCGATCCGGAGGCGACGATGGGCGATCGCGCCGAGGCGCTGCTCTTCGCAGCGGCGCGGGCTGAGCTGACCGAAGCGGTGATCGCGCCGGCGCTCGCGCGTGGAGCCTGGGTCGTCTGCGATCGCTTCATCGATAGCTCGCTGGTCTATCAGGGTCTTGCCCGCGGCCTCGGCCTCGAGCCGATCCGGGCGGTCTCGCTGTTCGCGACGGGCGGCGTGCTGCCGGTGCGCACGCTGGTGCTCCACGGGGTGGATCGCCGCGATGACGAGCCGGACCGCATGGAGGCCGCCGGTGCGGACTTCCACGCGCGCGTTGCCGAGGGCTTCCTCGAGCTCGCCGCGCTCGAGCCGGACCGCGTCCGGCTGGTCGATGCCCGCGGCAGCGTTGACGAGGTGGCCGCGCGCATCGAGCAGGCGCTGGAGGGCCTGCGGCCGTGACGCTCTCCCTGCCCGGTCAGCCGCGTGCCGAAGTGCTGCTCAACGCGGGCCTCGTGGCGCCCGCCCACGCTTACTTGCTGCACGGCCCGGCCGGCACCGGCAAGCGCGACGCCGCCCGCGCGTTCGCCGCGGCGCTGCTCGGCTGCGACGTGCGCCGCGTGGTCCCCGGCAGCCATCCGGACCTCGCGATGATCGAGCCGGAGGGCGAGTCGCTTCTGGTCGATCAGGTGCACGAGCTGTCCGCTGCGCTGCGCTACCGGCCGCAGGAGGCGCCGCGCCGCGTCGGAATCGTCGACGAGGCGGATCGTCTCAACCGCGATGCCGCCAACGCCTTCCTGAAGACGCTTGAGGAGCCGCCCGGCGACGTCGTGCTGATCCTCCTCGCCGACGACGTCCAGCGCGTGTTGCCGACGGTGCGCTCTCGCTGTCAGCCAATCGCCTTCCCCCCGCTGGCCGCCGGCGCGATCGCCGCGCGCCTGACCGCCGACGGTGTCGAGCCGGCTGCGGCGCAGGCGATCGGCGCACGCTGCCGCGGCGACCTCGCCTTCGCGCGCCGGCTCGCGGCCGACGCGGCGGTGGGCGCGTGGATCGGCGGCGTCGAACGCGATGTGCTCGCCCTGCTCGGTGAGGGGCTGGCCGAGGACGCCGCCGTCCAGCGCACCTACGCCGGCATCAAGGCCGTCGGTGAGGCTGCGGAGTCGGAGGCGCAGGCGGCGGCGGCGGCCCAGCTGGAGCGCCTCGAGAAGCTGCCGACGTCGCGCGAGCTCGATCGCGAGCGACGACGCATCGAGGCTGCGGGCAAGACGACCGCCGCCCGGCGCCGGCGACGCGCCGAGACCGACATGATGCGCGCCGTGATCGCCACCGTGCAGCTCGTCATCCGTGATGTCCTCTGCGTGCAGGCGGATGCCGCCGACCAGGTTGGGTCCACGGTCTCTGCCGAGGCCCTCGTCCCGCTCGCCGAGCACCTGTCGCGGGCGCGCCTCGAGGCCGCGCTGGCGGGCGTCGACGAGGTGCGCCGTGCGCTCGCCCAGCCGATCAACGTGCCGCTCGCCCTGGCGGCGGTCTACGCCCGGGTGGGTCTGGCCCGGCGGCGCGAGGCGGTCTCGGCATGATCGTCGTAGGCGTGGTCTTCCAATCGGGTGGCAAGGTCGAGCTGCTCGACCCGGGCAGCCACGAGCTGGCCTGGAACGACCGCGTCATCTGCGAGACCCCGCGCGGCGAGGAGTACGGCCGCGTCGTGCAGCCGGCGCACGAGCTCGACGGCCGCCCGCCTGAGCGCGTCTTTCGGGTGCTGCGCGCCGCCACGCCGGACGACGACGTCCTGCGGCGGCACCAGCGCGAGCGCGCCGCCGAGGTGCGCCGAGACTTCCGTCGTGCCGTCGTCCAGCGTCATCAGGGCATCAAGGTGCACGGCGCGGAGATGCCGTTTGACGGCCGCCGCGTGCTGATCGGCTACACGAGCGAGGAGCGCGTCGACCTGCGGGCGATCGCCCAAGATGTCGGCCGCCAGCTCGGCATCCGCATCGAGGCGCGGCAGGTCGGCCCGCGCGACGGTG
>JBIIFR010000134.1:0-5083 GCA_044237215.1 Gaiellales bacterium | reverse complement strand
ATGCCGACAGTGGTGTGGCGAGCTGGCAGGCGACCACCGATCCGGCCAACCCGGGGGCCGTGATCTCGGCGGGGACGGCTTCGGCAACGATCGCTGCTGCGCCGGGCGCCACGATCTACGTACGCGCAGTCGATCAGGCGGGCAACGTCTCGGCCTGGGTGACGCGCGCCGTGCCCGCCGTGCCCGCCGTGCCCGCCGGGCAGGCCGCGGCCACGGGTGCCAACACGATCACCATCGCTGGCAATGCAACGGCCAGCACGGCTGCCAAGGTCGTTGGTGGTGGCACAGCTGACGTTGCCCTCGGCTGCGTCTCGACCGACGGTTCGACGTGCGATATCCGTATCAACCTGCGCTATCAGAAGAAGCTCATTGCGAGCTCGAACACTCGCCTCGCGTCCGGAGCACGCAGCACCGTGAGCCTCAAGCTGCCCAAGGATGTGCAGCGCCAGCTCGCGCAGTCGGGCGATCTCGATCTCAACATGTCGATTCAGGCCACGACGTCGGCCGGTCAGGAGTCCAAGGACACCGCGCTCGCGTTGACTGCGCCTCGCGCCAAGGCGATCGCTGCAATCAACCCGTCCAACGTCTCGACGAGCGGCGCCTCGGCCCAGCTGACCATTCGCTGTGGCGGTGCCATCCCGTATCACTGCGCTGGACCGATTCAGCTCTACGCGGTCCCGACCGGGCGACGCGCCGCCCGGGCCGCCGACCCGGTTGTCGCAACGGCGGCAGTCAAGGGCGCCGCTGGCACGAGCCTCCCGGTCAAGATCACGCTCAACGCGACGGGCAAGGCGCTCCTCAAGAAGCGGGGGAGTCTCCGCGTCGTGGCGCGGATGAGCGTGCCGGAGACCGGTGCGACGAAGACCAGCGCACCGTTCGTCTTCCAGACGGTTCGCGCTGACGACTGGCTGCGTCGCGTGCTCGCCGAGATGGATCGCTCCACGCCGGCTCGCTGGTTCCTCAACAACACGCTCGACGCGTTCCGCGCCGATGAGATCAGCGCCGCCGAGGCTGCACGGCTGATCGAGAAGCACACGCTGGACGAGCGCGAGAACACGGTCAAGCGGATCCAGCTGTACCTGCAGGCACCGGCCTCGCAGAAGCTACAGGCGCATTACCTCATGCTCGCCTACACCCAGTCGGTACTTGCCGACCGGAAGACGATCGCCTGGCTCAGGGCCGGCGGTAGTCCTGCAACGGAGCCGTGGCAGTACCACGCCAAGGTGTCGATCACGAAGGCCAAGCTCGTCCAGTTGCTGGTCAAGACCGCAGGGCCGCTGGGTATTCCCGTGCCGCAGGCCACCAACATCTACCCGTAGACGGCGGCGAAGGGGGGCGTCAGCGCCCGTACGTTTCGGCGAACTGCACGGCGGTGCGCGCCGACAGTCCGTGGCCCTGTACGGCGAAGCGCATCGCCTCGGCATCGAGCCCGTCCGGCACTTCGCCGAGCCGATCGCGCACGAGGCGATGGCAGATCGCGAGGTAGGCGTCGCGATCCTGGCGGCCAAAGCGAATGCGACGCCCGAAGCGCGCGGCCAGCGCGGACTTCTCGCCCGCCGTCTCGGCCTGGTCGACGTCATCGGCACGCTCGGACTGCGAGGAGTGCATCAGGTTGAGGCGGTTCGACGTGGCCCAGACGATCACGTTCGGCGGGCGCTCGGCGACACCACCATCAAGCGTGGCGCGCAGCATGCGGTCGAGTCGATCGTCGTCGTCCACCACGAGGTCGTCGAGAAAGAGGATCGCGTGCGGCCCGTCACGCAGCGCGAGCAGTGCCTCCTCGACGTCATCGAGCTGATCGCGCTCGACCTGCACGAGGCGGACGCCCTGGTCGGCGAAGGCATCGGCGCAGGCGCGCACTGCTGCCGACTTGCCGGTGCCGGGCGGGCCGTAGAGCAACGCATCGTTGGCGGGCGCACCGCGGAGGAACGCCTGCAGATCTTCAAGCAGCGGTTCGCGCTGGTCTTCGTAGCCCGTCAGGTCGGCGAGGGCGACGCGGTCCGGTGTCCCCACACCAACAAGCTGGCCGTCAAGCCAGCGCAGCACGCGATGGATGGCGAGGTCGCCCGTGGCATCGGTGGCGTGGAAACTGCCGAGGGTGGCGGCGTGGGGGAGCCAGTCGCCGCTCGCCGTGAGCGTGTCGATCAGCGCGACGGCAGCCGGCGGCATGGCATCACGCGTGCGCGGAGGCAACGAGGAGCCGGCGAGCGCGCCCTCGAGGCCGTGGCGCTGCAACAGCCGGCGGGCATCGCCGTGGGCCAGCGTGCCGATGCGCGCCAGCTCGCCACCGGCGAGAGCGACGCGCGGGTCGTCGACCGACAGGCCACTCCGGGCAGCGGTCGCGAACGGTCCGTCCGAGGCCACCACGGCCAGGGCAATCGCCGTGGTGGCGTCGAGGTCATGTCCCATCGCCGCGCGCGCTACGTCGGCGGCCAGCAGCTCGCTATCCGGCGCCTCGACGAGCTCGAGCAGCGGGCCGACGAGGGCATCGTCGTGCAGATCCGCGTAGGCGACGAGCGGCGGCGTCACGGCTGCTCGTGGCGGGCCTTGCGACCCGCGCGCCGCAGCGCCATGCCGTTGAGTCCCTCGAGCAGCACGCGGTGGCCGGCCATCGCGGTGATGGCGGCGTGGTCGTACGGCGGCGAGACCTCGACGAGGTCGAAGGCCGCGACATCAAGCTCGCTGGTGACGGTGCGCACGGCGCGCAGCAGCTCGCGCGTCGTCAGGCCACCCGGCTCGGGCGTGCCGGTGCCCGGCGCGTAGGCCGGATCGAGCACGTCGATGTCGACGGTCAGGTACGTCTTGGGGGCAGCGGCTCGGGCGTGGTGGATCGCCTCGTTGACGACATCGGTGATGCCGCGGTCCATGACCTCGTCCATCGTCGCCCACTGCATGCCCTGCTCGCGCATCCACTGGAACAGCTCGGGCCCAGGCCACGTGCCGCGCAGGCCGATCTGGAAGATGTTCGTGCCCTTCAGATGGCCGCGCTCGATGGCGGCGCGGAACGGCGTGCCGTGCGGCGGCTCGCCGTCCTCGGGCACGCCGGTGTCGGCATGCGTGTCGAAATGGATCACCGAGTAGCCGTCGGCGCCGAACTGCGCGTGCATGGCGGCCAGCATCGCGTGCGACAGCGAGTGGTCGCCGCCGATCACGACGGGCACGGTGTCGGTGGCCAGCGCGGCACCGGCGGCCTCGGTGAGCAGGGCGTGAGAGCGCGGCAGGTCGCTGGCGACCACGTCGATATCGCCCCAGTCGACGATGCGCAGCTCCTTGAGTGGATCGATGCCGGCGTGCATGCTCGGACGATCGCCCGTGACGTTGATGTCCTCGGCGGTACGGACAGCCTGTGGGCCAAAACGCGTACCGGGGCGGTACGAGACGCCCTCATCGAACGGCGCGCCAATTACGACGGCGTCGGCAGCGGCAACATCATCACGCGACGACACGAGCGGTACGCCACAGAAGGTGCGGACGACGCCGTAGAACGCGTGGTACGAGCCGTGGACCGGGTCCTGCGGCGCGCTCATCGCTCGCTGATCTCCCAGTCGTTCTGGACCTCGGCGGTCGTCGAGGCGGAGATGAAGCAGTCGCGCTCGGCCTTGCCGATCAACTCGCGTGCCCGCTCGGCCTGACCGGCGGCGACGACGATGCGCGGGCGCTGGTGGATGTGCACGAAGGCGTAGCGGCTGTCCTCGATCCGGCGCATCACGGTGCCGCCGATCTCCGAGCTGTACTCGAGCACGTCGACGCCCTTGTGTTCGGCATGGGCGAGGAACGAGATCATCGTGCAGGAGGCGAGGCTGCCGAGCAGCAGGTGCTCGGGGCTCCAGCGCTCCGCCTCGCCCATCGGGAAATCGGCCGGCGGTCCCGACAGGATCGCGGGCGGACCGTCGGCGGTCAGCAGGGAGGCGCGGCGTCCGTCCCACGCCACCCCGACGTCGTATTGGAAGCTCTTGCGGTTCGGCACGGCCTCATCTTACCGACCGCCCGGGGAGTGCCGCCGCCGTGCGTCGGTGGTGCCATGCTTCGACCATTCCGGGGAACCTCCCCCGGCCGAGACGGGCTCCAATAGGATCCCGCAGACCCGCTTTCCTTCAGGAGACCGCCACCGTGTCCGACGACAGCACCGAGACCGAGATCGAGGCAAGCGCCGAGGCTGACGCCCCCGCTGCCGACGCGACCGAGGCCGTAGCCGAGGCCGCCGCCGAGGAGACCCCCGTCGCCGTGGCTGACCTCCCCGAGGTCGCCGGCGAATCCGCCGAGGCCGGCGAGGCCGCCGAGGAGTACGACGCCCCCGCGGCCACCGCGACGATCGTCCAGGACGGTCCGTCCGTGGCGCGCGTCTACATCTGCAAGCACGGCCATCGCACGATCTCGCTCTGGCAGGTGCCGGAGACGTGCCTGCGCCGCGTCAAGGGCCACATCTGCGGCGAGACCACGGTGCCACTGGCCGACGCGCCGGCGGATGCCAAGGAGAAGATGCTCAACCCGCTCAAGGCCTCCAAGAAGGCCGCGAAGAAGTCGTAATGGGCGGTCCCGATATCTCCAATCCGACTGGCCTCTCGTGGCTGCAGCCGCTGACCGAGGACGAGCGCTCCCGCATCGTCTTCTCGCCCGCCGGCGAGATGCTCGACGACGGCGACTGGTACGTCGACGCGACGAGCCCGAAGCGCGGCCCGGTGCTGGCGCTCGAGGGCGAGTTCGTGCCGAAGCAGGGGCTCTACATCCGTCGCTCCAAGGTGGGCGAGGATCTCTGGGGGCGCGTCACGCTCGCTGCCTCCGGCAAGCTCTAAGCGGAAATCCCACAGGTCCAAGAAGGCACGCACAGGCCGATGTCCGCTAGCCTGCGAGCGAGTCGCTGACCGACCGATCAGGATGGAGTTGCCCCCGTGAGCGCTGAACCCGAAGCCGCCATCGTTGCCACCGGCGACGTCGTCGTCGCGACCGACCTCACCAAGATCTACGGCGAGGGCGATTCCGAGGTGCGCGCCCTCGATGGCGTCACCGTCTCCTTCCCACGTGGGCAGATCACCGCGGTGATGGGCCCGTCCGGCTCGGGCAAGTCGACGCTGATGCACATCCT
>JBIIFR010000133.1:0-5087 GCA_044237215.1 Gaiellales bacterium | reverse complement strand
GACGAGATCAAGCAGGCGCGCTGGATCGTCAAGGAGCGTCAGGAGATGCTCGGCGAGGCCAAGCGCGAGTCCGAGCGCATCGTCGTCGAGGCACGCGAGATCGCGCAGCGCGAGGCGTCGCAGCAGGAGGTCGTGCGGCTGGCCGAGCGTCAGGCGCAGGAGATCCTCGAGAACGCACGCAATCGCGAGCGCGAGATTCGACTCGGCGCGGAGGACTACGCCGACGAGATCCTCGGCACGCTCGAGGCGAACCTCGGCAAGTTCCTCGGCGCCGTTCAGCGTGGTCGTGGCCAGCTGGCCAGTTCCTCGCCGGAGCGCACGTCGGGCGGCTCGGCGCAGTTCACCGAGATCACCTCCTGATCCCGGGACGGCGGCGCCGGCCATGATCGATCTCTCGCAGCTCCGGCTCGAGCCGGGCGTCGAGCGCGCGGTCGAGGTTCCCGTCGTCGTTCCCGTGCTCGGAATTGGCGGCGTCGATTACGAGGGGCCGCTGTCGCCGCCGATCGCACGCGTCAACATCACCCGCCTGCTGACGGGGCTGTTGCTGCGCCTGCGGCTGCAGACGACGATCACCGGCCCGTGCCATCGCTGCCTGGAGCCGGCCTCGGTTCCCGTGGCGATCGATGCACGCGAGTATCAGGCGGACCATCCCGAAGTGGGCGCCGAGTCTGATGAGGTCTGCGACTACCTGCAGGGCGACGAGCTCGACGTCGGCGCGTGGGCGGGCGATGCGATCGTACTGTCGATGCCCCACAAGATTCTCTGCCGCGAGGACTGCCAGGGGCTGTGCCCGTCGTGCGGCACGAACCTCAACGAGGGGACCTGTCAGTGCCCGCCACCCGAGGCTGACAACCGCTGGAGTGCGCTCCAGCAGCTCGTCGAGGGCGATACCGAGGGGTAGTGCCGCGAGACCCCGTCGGGGTCCGCTACGCTCCGCCGCGATATGGCAGTCCCGAAACGGAAAACGTCCAAGGCTCGACGCGATAAGCGCCGTGCCACGCACAAGATCGCCTCCCCTGTGGTGGCGACCTGCAGCGTCTGCTCGGCACCCAAGCTGCCGCATCGCGTGTGCCCGAGCTGCGGAACGTACCGCGGCAAGCGGTACATCATCGATAACGCCCCACTGGCGTAGCCCGTGGGGATCGTCGTCGCGGTCGACGCGATGGGCGGCGATACCGCGCCGCTGTCGGTCGTTGAGGGTGTGCGCGCCGCCGTGGCGCTGTCCGACCTCTCCGTGCTGCTCGTCGGCGACGAAGCCGTCCTCAGCCCGCTGGTCGGGGACGAACCGCGGATCACGATTCGCCATGCCCCGGACGTGGTACCGCAGGACGCCGAACCGGTCGGCGCCGTGCGTCATGGCGAGAACACCTCGATCGTCATCGCCGCCCGCGCGGTCGCGGCGGGTGAGGCGCAGGCGCTCGTGTCCGCCGGGCATTCCGGTGCGACGCTCGCCGCCGCCACGTTGATCATCGGCCGGGCCGCCGGCATCGCGCGTCCGGGCCTCGCCGCCGTCCTACCCGGCTCCGAGCGGCCAACGGTGCTGATCGACGCGGGCGCGAACATGGACACGACGCCGCAGCAACTCCACCAGTTCGCGCACCTCGGCAGCGCCTTCGCGGAGCACCTGCTGCGCATTGAGCGCCCCACCTGCGGCCTGCTCACGATCGGTGAGGAGCCCGGCAAGGGCGATGTCCGCACACGCGAGACCCACGCGCTCCTCGCCGCGGACACCGGCCTCGCCTACCGCGGCAGCGTCGAGGGTCGTGATCTCCTGACCTCGCTCGTCGACGTCATCGTCGCCGACGGCCAGACCGGCAACGTCGCGCTGAAGACCTGTGAGGGGACGGCACGCGAGGCCTTCCGCCGTGTCCGTGCCGAGGCGACCGGCATCCGGGCCCAGCTCGGCGGATTCCTGCTCCGTCCGGCGCTGCGCCGCGTGCGTGACAGCCTCGACCCGGATACCTACGGCGGCGCGCACCTGCTCGGTGCGAACGCGGTCACGGTGATCGCCCACGGCGCCGCCCGTCCGCACGGCATTGCGCAGGCCTGCCGCTACGCCGCCGACGGCGTGCGCTGCGATCTCGTCGGGGCGATCAGCGCCCGCACCCGGTAGCACCGCACAGCGCGCCTGCTAGTGTCAGCGCGTCCACGCAGGATTCAAGACAAGGTAGGCAACAGTGGCTGAACGCGCAGAGGTTCTGGGCAAGGTGCAGGAGATTCTCGTCGAGCGTCTCGACGTCGATCCGGCAGACGTGGTCGAGAGCGCGCACATGCGCGACGACCTGAAGGCCGACTCGCTCGACCTGGTCGAGCTGATCATGGACCTCGAGGAGGCCTTCGGCGTCAAGATCTCCGACGAAGAGGCCCAGTCGATCGGTACCGTCGGCGACGCCGTCGACTTCATCGTCGCCAGCGCTGACTGAGCCCGATCGCCCGATTGCACGGCGGCTCGACGCTTTGGCGGACGAGCTGCGCACCCGTGCGCTGACGCATTCGAGCTGGGCCGCGTCGCCCGGCGACTCGTACGAGCGGTACGAGTTGCTGGGCGACGCGGTGCTCGATCTCGCGCTCGGCGCCTATCTGTTGGAGTTCTTGCCCGACGCGCCTGAGGGCGAGCTGTCGCGCATCAAGAACCAGCTGCGCTCGGCGCGTTTCTGCGCCGTGGTGGCGCGCAACGAGCGGCTCGGCGAGCTGATGGCCGCCCGGATGGTCGGCACGGTGCACGAGGAGGCCGCGTGGCGCCTCGGGCTGAACCGCTCGGTGCTGGCCGACCTGACTGAGTCGGCGCTCGGCGCGATCTTCCTCGAGCGGGGCTGGGACGAGGCCAGCGCGGCCGCGGTCGAGGCCTTCAGGCCGCTCTTTTCGCACGCTCTCGACCCTCGCGTGGACGCCAAGACGGCCCTGCAGGAGGTCCTGCAGCGTCGGGGCCGCCGTGTAGCGTACGAATCCGTGGAGGAGACTGGACCAGCACACGCACGCCGCTTTCGCGTCGTGGCGATCGTTGACGGCGATGTGCTCGGCGAGGGCGAGGGCGGGTCGCGTCGCTCGGCCGAGCAGCATGCCGCGCGCCGGGCTCTGCATGCGCTCGGGGAGCAGGGCGCATGAGGCTCACGCGCATCCGCATCAAGGGCTTCAAGAGCTTTGCCGACGAGACGGAGCTGCAGTTCGATCGCGGCGTCGGCGTCATCGTCGGCCCGAACGGCTCCGGCAAGTCGAACATCGCCGAGTCGCTGCGCTGGGCGATGGCCTCCCAGGCGCCGAGCGAGGTGCGCGTCGCGACGGGACTCGATGTCCTCTTCAGCGGAGCGGAGGGACGTGCCGCGGCGGGCGTCGCCGAGGTCGAGCTGGTGTTGGAGGACGAGGGCGGCGTCGCGCCGGGCGGCCGGCCTGAGCTGTCAATCCTGCGCCGGCTCAGCCGTGACGGCGAGAGCCAGTACATGCTCAACCGCGTACCCGTGCGTCGACTCGACGTCCACGAGGTGCTGGCCGACATCGGCCTCGGCAAGGACAGCCACGCGATCATCGGCCAGAACCAAGTCGATCAGGTGCTGCTCGCGAGCCCGACGGTGCGGCGCGGTCTGATCGAGGAGGTCGCGGGACTCGGCAAGTTCAAGCGCCGCCGCGTGCGTGCCCAGCAGAAGCTCAACCGTGTTGAGCGCCACCTGATCGAGGCGCGCACTCGGCAGGCCGAGATTCAGGGCCGTCTGCGCCCGTTGGCGCTGCAGGCCTCTGCGGCCGAGCGGGCCGCGCTGCTTGAGGCCGAGCTGCTTGAGCTGCGCCTCGAGCTGGTGCTGTCGGCCATGGCCGAGACGCGACGCGATCGCGGAATCCGCCAGAACGATCTGCGCGAGGCGCGCGCGCTGCAGGACCAGCTCGATGCTGCCGCCGCCGAGGTCATCAAGCGCCGTGAGGCGGCCGAGGGTGCGCTCGGCGCGCTCGTCACCGAGCAGGAGGCGGCGTCGCGGCTCGTCCAGCGGCTCGACGCGGCCGTTGAGCGGCTGTCCGATCGCGCCACCCGCCTTGATGAGCGCCGCGAGGAGTTTGCGCACGACATCGAGCGTCTCCGCATCCGCGCTGGTCGCCTGATCGACGAGGCGGCCGCCACGGCGACTGCCGCCGCCTCGGTCGAGGTCGACGCCGAGCGTGAGCGCTCGGTGCTGGCCGCCGATCCCGACGACACGGGCATCGAGGATCGCTTCGCCGCTGCCACGCAGTCATCCGAGTCGGCGCTGAATGCGCTGCTCGCGGCCCGCAGCGCCGCTGCCGAGCACGAGGGCCGTCTGGCCCGCGCGCAGGCCGAGGCCACCGAGAACCGCGAGCGCGCCGCTGCTGCCGGGTTGCGGCGCGGCGAGCTGGGCGAGGGTGTGGCCGAGCGCGAGACCGCTCGACGGGAGGCGCAGATTCGCCTGGAGACCATCGAGGCGCACGTCGTCGCTGCCCGCGAGGCGCTCGTCGAGGCCGAGCGCGTGGAGCAGGAGGCCCGTGCTGCGGCCGCTGCCGCACGCCAGGCCGAGGCCGACGTCCGCGGTGCCGCGGCGGTCGCCGACGCCAAGGCGCAGTCCTCGGCGGCGCGCCTCGCCGAGCTGCGCGAGTCCATCGAGCGCGGCGACGGCCTCGACGGGGCGCTCGTGCGTCTGCGCGACCGCGGCGTCTCGCTCGTCACCGACCAGCTCCGTCCCGATCAGGGCATCGAACGCGCCGTGGCGGCCGTGCTGTCGTGGCGCGCCACCGAGGCGGTCGCTCGCGCCGCCAGCGACGCGGTTGATCTGCTCGCCGACGATGCGCTGGAGGGTGCTGCGCTGCTCTGCCTCGATCGCCTGCCGACGCGGCAGGCGGAGGGGCCCGGTGTCCCGCTCGCCTCGCGCGTGCAGACGACGGGCGACGTCCCGAGCGGCCTGCTCGACGGCGTCCTGCTCGTCGAGCGTCCCGAGGACCTCCTCGCGATCAAGCGCGGCATCGGTGTGCTCGCAGATGGTCGCGGCTTCGACGCCGATCGCGGTATCGCCTTCCGCGCCGGCGACGCCGCCGGTCGCGCTCTCGCCCGCAAGCGTGACCTGACCGGCGTCGAGCAGCAGGTGCGCGACGAC
>JBIIFR010000234.1:0-3372 GCA_044237215.1 Gaiellales bacterium | reverse complement strand
GGTTCGGGGTCGACTCTCCGCTATCCGTGTAATTCATGAAGTTGAAACCGTCGACCTGCGGATCGAAGCCGCTCTGCGCGATCACGGTGCCCTGCGGCGACCATTCGGCCGGCGTCGGGTCGAGCAAGCCGGAGTCGATGACCTCTTGCACGAAAGCGGGCGGCGCGCCGGGGTCGGCGGTCGGCACGGTCCAGGCCGCGTGCGCGGTGCTCGCTGCGACCAACAGAGCGCAGGTCGCGACGATGATGCCGATGGTCCGTCGTGCACGATGCCGCATGGCGCGATCCCCCTAAACAGGTTCGTCGGGGAGCTCCGACGAGATCACGAAAGCGTGGCAGAAACCAGCCGGGCGGGATAGTGATGCGGATGACGCGACGGGGCTGGCCCCGCCGCGTCGGTTCGGGGATTGCGGGGTTGGTGGGAGCGAGGTAGGCTCACGGCACGAAAAATTTGCCCGCAATGCCCGCGGTTGCCCGGCGCGGGCGTGGTTTCCTGGTCGCGAGTCTGCTCGTGGGTGCCATGCTGCAGAGGTTCGTGCGCTCCGTGGGCATGAATGGTGAACGCGCGGGCGAGCGGGGCGGGTCGACGCGCTGTCTGCCCGCTCCGCACCGCCAGCCAAGCCGCTGGCTGATGGGCCGACAGGGAATCGAACCCTGACCGAGAGATTAAAAGTCTCCTGCTCGACCTTCGAGCTACCGGCCCGCCCGGAGTTTACGACGGGCGCGGCACGTCAGTCGTCGTACACGCCGATGCGCGGCTCGCGCAGTCGCACAATCGGGATCAGGGCCACGAGTAGCAGGGCCGTCAACGCGAGGCCGACGGCGGGGAAGCCGAAGCGGTCGAGCACGAAGCCGGCGGAGATGACGGCGGTCGCACCGCAGAGCGACACGATCTGATCGTTCGACGCCGTCAGCCGGCCGCGCTCCTGCGGCGTCGTGATGTCGGCGAGGATCGTCGTACCCGCCACCCACGAGGCGCACCAGCCGAGCCCGAGCAGGAAGAAGAACGGCAGAATCAGCCACGAGTCGCCGAGCAGTGCCGTGCCGGTTGCACCGACACCGGTCACCAACACGCCGGCGATGATCGTTCGGCGCCGCCCGAAGCGGTCGGTCAGCCGCCCGAGCGGAGCGGCCAGCCCGAACATGCCGAGGAAGTGTGCGGAGATGAACAGCCCGACGATCGCGGGCCCCATCCCGTTGTCGTTCAGTACGACGGCGGTGACGCCCATCACGCCGACCATCGCGGCCTGGATCAGCGCCGCCGCCGTGATGGCGGCGCGCGCGGGGCGTAGGGCCAGGAGCTCGCGGCGGGTGCGCGGCGTGCCGTGCTCGGGCTCCGGCGGGGCGCCGGGGAAGTACGCGTTGAGGTTGCGCGCCACGTCGCGTGGGTCGACCGCGATGCCACGAACCAGCACGATCGCGACGATGGCGGTCATCGGTACGAGCAGCCACGGCGCGGCCGCCTCCTTGATGCTCAGCGCGGCGGCAATCAGCACGAGGCCCGAGCCGAGCAGGGGGCCGATGATGCTGCCAATCGCGCCGGCCGAGACGACGAGGCCGACGCCGTGTGCACGCTGCTCCGTGGGGTAGAGGTCGGCCGCCGCGGCGCGGTGCATCATCGCCGGGCCCTGGCCGAAGCCGAAGACGATCGTGCCCGCCACCAGCAGGATGTAGGACGAGGTGACGATCGCCAGCGCGCAGATGATCGCGCCGAGGGTGAGCAGCGCGAGGCCGGCCGTCAGTACCGGCAGGCGCCCGTGGCGATCGCTGACGCGTCCGGCCACGAACAGGGCGGAGACGCTCGCCAGCATGGCGACGCCGACGCTCGTACCGGCCATGCTCGCGTGGTGCGACAGCTCGGCCGTGGCGACCGCGCCAACGCTCGCGTTGAGCGGGATCGCGGCGCTGGTCGCGGCCTGGCCGGCAGCGAGGCGCAGGGTCCACTGCGAGATGCGGCGGGGGATCTGCGGCCTGGTGGTCTCGGCGGCGCTCAATTCAGCGACGGATCGTCCGGCTGCAGCGCGAACACCGCGAGCGCGCCGCCGTGGCGGCGCAGCGCCTGCCGCCACAGCTCCTCGGGACGCTCCGTGAAGCAGTCATCGCTGTGGGCGGGGACGACGACCCACGCCTCCTCCTCCAACTCGCTCTCGAGCTGCCCGGCGCCCCAGCCCGCGTAGCCGGCGAACACCCGTGCCCGGATGACCGTCGCCGGATCCAGCGTCTCATCGGCGTCGGCGGGCAGGAAGCCGACGCTGCCGAAGGCGATCGCCGCCGAGCGGTTGCCGTCGACGAAGTCGCCGAGCGCGAGCACGGCCTCCGGCTGCACGGGGCCACCCCGATGCACCGGCTCGTCGTGGGCGACGAAGCCACTCAGGATCGGCACGGCATCGGCGACGGTCACGTCGAGCGGGTGGTTCAGCACGAGGCCCATCGCGCCCTGCGCATCGTGCTCGGCGATCAGCACGACGGAGCCGGCGAAGTTCGGATCGCCGAGCGTCGGCACGGCGATCAGCAAGCGGCCCTGCAGGGAATGCTCCATGCGGAGCAGCATACGCGGCCGCTCAGAGCGTGCCGGAGGCGATACCCGCGGTCACGGTGGCGGCGCGGGCGCGGATCGCCGCCTGCTCCACGGCATCGAAGCGCTCCCAGCCGCGCGCGGCCTGAGCGGTGCGGGCGTTGGCGACGAGACGCGCGTGATGCCGGGCGGTGAAGTCCCAGTAGAGCGTGGTGAACGGGCAGGCGTCGTCGCCGGTGCGCTGGCGGGGATCGAAGCGGCAGCCGCTGCAGTGGCCCGTCATCCGCTTGAGGTAGGCGCCGCCGGCCGCGTACGGCTTCGTGGCCATCAGCCCGCCGTCGGCGTGCAGGGCCATGCCGGTGACGTTCGCCTGCATCACCCAGTCATAGCCGTCGGCGAAGCGCTCACGGAACCACGCGTTGGCGGCCTGCGGCTCGGTGCCGATCAGGAGCATCAGGTTGCCGGCGATCATCAGCCGGTCAATGTGGTGCGCCCAGGCGTAGCGCTCGACGCCGTCGGCGACGTGCTGCACGCAGGCCAGCTCGGTCTGCGCCGCTCCGGTCAGGGCCGGAGGCACGGGGCCGTGCGCCGCGAGCTCGTTGCGCTCGGCGTAGCTCGGCATCTCCCGCCAGTAGACGCCGTTGACGTACTCGCGCCACCCGAGGACCTGCCGGATGAAGCCCTCCGCCGAGGCGAGCGGCACGCGTCCGTCCCGCCACGCCGCTTCGGCAGCGCGGATGCATGCCAGCGGATCGAGCAGGCCGAGGTTCAGCAGCGGTGAGATCGTCGCGTGGCGCAGCCACGGGTCGGCGGGGTCGCTGACGTCCTCGTACGGGCCGAACCCGGCGAGTCGGTGTT
>JBIIFR010000132.1:0-5155 GCA_044237215.1 Gaiellales bacterium | reverse complement strand
GCCGACGCCGCTCACCCAGATGGCCGGCGTCTCTGCGCCTGACCCGCGCACCCTGCTGATCCAGCCGTACGACGTGAGCGCCCTCGGCGACATCGAGAAGGCGATCAACGAGAGCGATCTCGGCATCAACCCCGGCAACGACGGCAAGGTCATCCGCCTGGCCATCCCGCAGCCGACCGAGGAGCGCCGCAAGGAGCTCGTCAAGGTCTTGCGAAACCTGGCCGAGGAGGGTCGCATCGCGATCCGCAACATCCGCCGCGACGTGCTGGGCGACCTCAACGCGCTCGAGAGCGAGGTCGGTAAGGACGAGATCCATCGCGCCGAGGAGAAGGTCCAGAAGGTCACGGACGACCACGTCGGGCAGATCGACATCGCGCTGAAGCAGCGCGAAGCCGACGTGATGGAGGTCTGAGCCCGGCAAGCGCCGGTGCCAGACGGTACGCTGTGCACGCAGGCGCTGGCCTGCACCTGTCGTCCATGGCCATTCTCGACCGCATCAAGGGCATCCGCCGCGCCGAACCATCGGCCCCGGAGCCGTCCACCGCGACCTCCGTCGCGATCATCATGGATGGCAATTCGCGCTGGGCAAAGCAGCGGGGACTGCCGACGCTGAGCGGGCACCACGCCGGCGTGCGGGCGCTGCGCCGCACCGTCGAGGCCGCGCCCGACCTCGGCATCCGCGCGCTTACCGTCTACGCCTTCTCCACGGAGAACTGGACGCGGCCCGAGGACGAGGTCAGCGGTCTGATGGACCTCTTCGCGCGCACGATTGAGCGCGAGTTCATGGACCTCCACCGCCAGGGCGTCCGCATCCGCTTCATCGGTCGTCGCGATCGGCTCTCACCGAAGCTGTGCACGCTGATGTCGGATATGGAGGAGCGCACCCGCGCCAACGAGCGCCTCGACCTCTTCGTCGCCTTTGACTACGGCGGTCGCGCCGAGATCGTCGACGCCTGTCGTCGCATCGTCGAGGACGGCCTGCGGCCCGACCAGATCGACGAGACGGCGATCCGCTCGCGCCTCGCCGCCGCCGAGCTACCTGATCCGGATCTCGTGATCCGCACCTCCGGCGAGCAGCGCGTCTCCAACTTCCTGCTCTGGCATGCCGCCTACGCGGAGTACAGCTTCCCCGATGTGCTCTGGCCCGACTTCGGAGGCGAGCAGCTGCAGGTGGCAGTCAGTGAGTTCGCGTCGCGCAGTCGGCGCTTCGGCGGTCGATGAGCCGCCCCGCGGGAAGGCGCTAGCGGTGGGGAACCTGGCGAGTCGGATTCTCGTCGCGGCGATTCTGCTGCCGATCGCCATCGCCGCCCTCTGGTTCGGCGCGTGGTGGCTGGTCGCCCTCGGTGTGGTCGCCGGCGTCCTCGCCGCGCACGAGCTCTGGACCATCGCCCGCGATCACCGGCCGGTCATGCTGGCCGGCTACATCGGCGTGGCGGCTGTTGTCCTCGCCGCTCATCTGCGGGGCGTTGAGGGCATGGTGCTCGTGCTCGGGCCCGTCGTCCTGCTGACCTTCATCCTCGCCGCGGCCTCGCCGCGCGAGGGGCACTCGTCGTTGACGAGCATGGCGGTGACCGTGTTCGGCGTCGTCTGGATCGGCGTCGGTCTCGGCGCGGTCGTGATCCTGCGGGACAACTCGTTCACGCTGGTTCTCGCTGTGCTGCTCGGTACGTGGGCCTCCGATATCGGTGCCTACGCGATTGGTCGCCTGATCGGACGCCGCAAGCTGGCGCCGGCGATCTCCCCGGGCAAGTCGGTCGAGGGCTTCCTCGCCGGCGTGGTGGTCGGCACGATCGTCGTCTGGTGGGTGCTCTACGGGCAGGACGTCGTCGGCTCGCTCGACGCGCTGGTGCTGGGCCTGATCGTGGCCCTGACCGGGCCGTTCGGCGATCTGCTCGAGTCGTTCGTCAAGCGTGACCTCGGCGTGAAGGACTCCGGCACGCTGCTGGCCGGTCACGGTGGCGTGCTGGATCGCATCGACGCGATGCTGATCACGGCGCCGCTGGCGCTGTTCGGTCTCTGGCTGATCACGTACCTCTAGGGCGGACATGACAACCGCGCGGATGTGGTGTCCTCCCTGCAGGCGTACAGGCGTTGCTGCCACGGCTGCGCGGTGCGGACACCACATCCACGCGGTTGTCATGTCCGCCCTGGATCGCGCCCGTGTGCCACCCCGCACACCGGTCTGCGAACCACCTTCGCCAACGACTGGCACCATGTGAGCAGATGAAGCGCATCGCCATCCTCGGCGCGACCGGCTCGATCGGTACGCAGGCACTGGACGTCGTCGCCGCGCATGATGACCTCCAGGTCGTCGCGCTGGCCGCGGGCTCCGACGTCGAGGGTCTTGTCGCGGCCGCGCGCGCCACGGGGGCCGAGGTGCTGGCGCTGGCCGATCCGGCCGCCGCCGAGCGTGCCGCAGCCGAGCTCGGCCGGCCGGTCCTGAGCGGCCCGCGCGCGCTCGTCGAGCTGATCGACGCCGCCGGTGCCACGGTCGTGCTCAACGCCGTCGTCGGCGCCGCAGGGCTCGAGGCGAGCCTCGACACGCTCGAGCGGGGCCTCGACCTCGCCCTCGCGAACAAAGAGAGCCTCGTGGCGGGCGGCGAGCTGGTGCTTGCCGCCGCGCGGCGGGGAGGCGGGGCGATCTTGCCGGTCGACTCCGAGCACTCCGCCCTCCAGCAGTGCCTCGGCGAGCTGCCGCGCGAGCAGCTGTCGTCGTTGGTGATCACCGCCTCGGGCGGCCCCTTCCGCGGGCGTACGCGCGCCGAGCTCGCCGACATCACCGTTGCGCAGGCGCTGGCCCACCCGACGTGGGCGATGGGCGCCAAGATCACCGTCGACTCGGCCACGCTGATGAACAAGGGCCTCGAGGTAATTGAGGCGCACATGCTGTTCGGCCTGCCGTACGACCAGATCGAGGTGGTTGTCCACCCGCAGTCGATCGTGCACGGCATGGCGCGACTGCGCGATGGCGCGTTGATCGCGCACCTCGGCCATCCCGACATGCGCGTGCCGATCTCCTTCGCGCTCACGTATCCGGAGCGGGCGGCCGTCGACGCCCGCCCACTGGAGTGGACGGAGGCCTTCTCGCTCGACTTCGAGCCGCCGGATCTCGAGACGTTCGGCTGTCTGCGCCTCGCGATCGCGGCCGGGAAGGCGGGCGGCACTGCGCCGGCGGTACTCAACGCCGCGAATGAGGTAGCGGTGGCAGCTTTCCTGACAGGCGAGATCGGGTTCCTCGAGATCGAGGCGCTCGTCGACGATGCGCTGCAGCACGTCCCCGTGCAGCCGCTCGACGACCTAGCGGCGGTGCTCGCCGCGGACGGCGCCGCGCGCACCCGCGTGGCGGCCCGGATCGGGGAGGCCAGCGCATGAGCTGGTTCACCGTCATCATCGGCCTGCTGCTGCTGATCTTCGTGCACGAGCTCGGCCACTTCAGCGTCGCACGCCTCGTCGGCGCCAAGGCGACCCGTTTCCTGATCGGGTTCCCGCCGGTCGCCATCTCGTTCCGGCGCGGTGAGACCGAGTACGGACTCGGCGTGATCCCACTCGGTGGCTACGTGCGCATCGTGGGCATGAACCGGCCGCTGCCCGAGGACGTGATCGTCTGCCAGGACGCGATCGAGGAGATTGAGCTGCGCCGACCAGACGGCCAGCGTGACCTGCTCGGCCCGGCGACCGCGAACCTCAAGAGCGCGATCGCCGCTGAGGCGTCGCCGGCCGAGTGTCAGACCGCGGCGGACCGCGCGCGGCTCGCCCTCGATGCTGACCAGCACCTGCTCCACCCCAAGACGTACAAGGAGACGCGCAAGAACCTCGAGCGCCTCCATGACGACCTGGATCGCCGGGCCTACTGGCGGCTCCCGGTCTGGAAGCGCATCGCCATCATCCTCGCCGGCCCCGGCGCGAACATCATCGCTGCGCTGGTGATCCTGACGATCTTCTTCTGGAGCGGCGTGCCGTTGCAGAAGCCCAGCACCGACGTTGCCACCGTCTCCGGCACGCCGGCCATGACGGCTGGGCTCATGCCCGGTGACACGATCACCGCCGTCAACGGCAAGCCGGTCGCCGGCGACTGGGAGCAGGTCGGCGAGCAGGTGCAGGCGAGCGACGGCGCTCCCGTCACGCTGACCGTCGCACGTGACGGCACCACGCAGACGCTCAAGGCGGTCCGGCCCGAGAACGTCGACGGGCGTTGGCTGATCGGCTTCAGCTTCAAGCAGGTCCCCGACGGCGTCCGTCGGGAATCACTGCCAGGGGCTGCGGCGGAGTCCGCCCGCTGGTCGTGGTTCGTCACCCGGGAGTCACTGAGCGGCCTGGCGCGCATCGTCACGACCTCCGATGGCCACAAGCAGGTCTCCAGCATCGTCGGCATCACGGCGACCTCCGAGGAGAGCGTGAAATCCGGCAGCTTCCTGTGGATGATGGGCGTCATCTCGCTCGCGCTGGCGATCTTCAACCTCCTGCCGTTCCTGCCGCTGGACGGCGGCCACATCATGGTTGCGCTGGCCGAGAAGCTGCGACGTGGACGACCACTCTCTCGCGTGCTGATCGAACGCATCAGCATCGTCGGAATCGCGCTCGTCCTCGTGCTGTTCGTGATTGGCCTCAACAACGACATCAGTCGTTTCACCGGCCCCTAGACCGATAGGATGCACAGCAATGGCCAGTGAGAAGCAGATCAACGTCGGCGGCGTGCTGATCGGCGGCGGCGCCACCGTCGCGGTGCAGTCGATGACGACCACCAAGACCTTCGACGCGGACGCCACGCTCGCGCAGATCGCGCGCCTCCACGAGGCCGGCGTCGACATTGTGCGCGTCGCCGTGCCGGGCCTGCCCGACGCCGAGGCGCTGCCGCGCATCATCGCGGAGAGCGCCGTGCCGATCATCGCTGACATCCACTTCAACGCCTCGCTGGCCATCCGTGCGATGGACGCCGGCGTCGCCGCCGTCCGCATCAACCCCGGCAACATCGGCGGGGAGGACAAGGTGCGCGAGGTCGTCGCCAAGGCACAGGAGACGAGCACGCCGCTGCGGATCGGCGCCAACTCGGGGTCGCTGCCCGAGCACCTCAAGTGGACGGCGACGAGCGATCCGATCGGCGCGCTCGTCAAGGCGGCAATGGAGGAGGTCGAGCTGCTCGAGCAGCTGGGCTTCC